>JASJIO010000050.1:0-22242 GCA_037625035.1 Amylibacter sp. | reverse complement strand
CAATTAGTACACAACTGCAATCTACCAGCTTTGGTCAAACGGGCTATTCCATTTCGGCTGATCAAATCGAAAAATACATATGGTAATCCGTCATTTGTCACGCCGCGCGCTTCTTGTTGACTTGCGGAAGTGCAATAAAACATCTCGGATAGTACCAACTGAATGTCAGCTTTCAGTATACTGACATGATTGGCGAGCAATTGCGGCGAAAGTCCCCATTCCGCCCTTTGTGTCAATCGGTGCTTTGTTACTTAGTAGTAGACCTGACGTCAAAATCCAGAATGATCTGCTTTGGTCATCATCTGGTCACCAACAGTAAATTTCATAGTATTCGAACAAATTCGAAAAAATCCAACAAACCACGCTGCCCTCACGTTTCAACCTCAAACATTTAGTTACATGAAACTACTTTTAATTTGGTGTCACTGCCTTTAATAGATGCACAAATTAGTCTCATCCCTGGGTCAGGAGTTCGATCCTCCTAGGCTCCACCAAAACCTTCCATATTTTTCTGACCGCGTTTTGCCCAACCTTTGGAGCACCCCATGACCATCACTCACCTTATCACCCATTCTGGCGGCTTTCATGCGGATGAATTGCTGTCTTCGGTCGTGCTCACGCGCTTGTTTCCAAGGGCAAAATTGCTCCGCACGCGGGATCGCGATTGGGTGAGACCCGCGCCCCATAAAATCATTTATGATGTCGGCGGTGCCTTTAACAGCAAAGCGCAAATCTTTGATCACCACCAACGCCCTGGCCCACTGCGCGACGACGATCAACCGTTCAGCTCTTTTGGGTTGATCTGGGCACAGTATGGCTGTGAATATTTGGGTGCGATGAACGTGCCAGCCGATGACATCGATGCAATCCACACCAAGTTTGACGCGAAATTCGTGCTGCCAATTGATCTGTTAGACAATGGCGCAATGGAACTCTCTGTTGCTGGCCCGCTGTCGAGCCTGACATTACCGTCCCTATTAGGCAGCCTGAAGCCCGTTTTCGACGATCCATCCCCCAGTGCAGATGACGACGCTTTCTTCACCGCATTGTCAATCGCAGCAACCTTTGTCGAAGCACAAATTCGCAACCTTACTGCAAAAGCTCGCGCCCATAACATCGTGCTCGACGCTATCGCCGATGCGGGCTCATCACCAATATTGGAACTTCCAATGGGCATGCCTTATGGTGATGCCCTTGATCAAACAGACTCTGATCACATCTTGTTTATGGTCACCCCGCGCGGCGATGATTGGACCCTAAACGGCATCAAATTATCCAACGACACGTTTGAGCAGCGCGCCGATCTGCCAGCTGCATGGGCAGGCTTGTCAGATACAGATCTAGAGGACGCAAGTGGCGTTAAAGGCGCAAAATTTTGCCATAACGCTCGCTTTATTGCGGTTGCCAACTCTCGTCAGGCGATTCTAAAAATGGCGGAACTCGCTGTCAAAGACGCCCTGTAAAGCGATAGCCACACCTCATTGGAATGTCTGCATTCACCTTTCCTAAGATCAAAGCATTGCGCCAACCACCTATGATTTTCGCAGCAAATGCACCATTAAGTGCAGGCTTTCTAAACTATTTAGATCGCGCAATTATTAATAAGATCGCGCGATTAAAAAGAAGAAGAAAAAGAAAACCACCCGTAAAAAAGCTCGACCCGACGGAAAAAATCATCTGTTCCTTCCGCCCAGCGTCAAGAAAATAAACAAATCCAGACCGCCCTGAATTTCTTCGACTTTCCGGTTGGAACGGCTGATGGTGCTTTGGGTCGCAAAAGCCAACAAGCGATTTCAAATTATCAGACGTATATGGGGTTCAATATTTCTGGTGATCTAGACGCTTTGGAAAAACGTTTCTTGCTTGGCTCTTACGAACGCGCAGTGTCTGAGGGGATATCAACGACCCAGTTGGCGGCACAATTGCCTGATGGGAACCGTGGCCTGCTGAAACATTACGCAGGCGAAACCCAAGTTGCGAACGGCAGCAAAAAATCGCACCCCGCTTTTGTTTACCGCGGCAGCTGGCGCAATTCTTGTTGTCGGGCTCGCCGTTTCACAATTCATGGTATCCACGCCGCCACAATTAACAGATGCAAGTGTGTCCGAAGTTCAACAAAAAACCGCCGAACTTGCCACGCCTGATGTTGCGGATTTGGGCAGCTCCAAGGTCGAACTTCCGACGCCATCATCACCAAACGACACTGAACAGCCAGCAGATGCCGGCTCCGACAGCTTAGGCCAATCCAGCAGCATCGCGAAAATTGCCAAGAAAATTTTCCTACCAGATGCGAAAAATCCTAAGCCTGACGTCAACCAAACCAGCACCGCTCCTGCCAAAACCGCGAAAGCAGAAACCAACTCTTCCCTGCCCGATCCGTTCAATGGCATCATGATCCTGATTGATCTTGGCGGGCGCGATAATCTGCGCCAGGCCCGTTCCACACTTGAACGTGTTTCGCTGAACACGCAATACGTGAAGAAACAGCGGGCGCGGATGCATGATCCTCGCTTTCACAGCAATAAAACCTCGCCCGATGCCGATCCAATGCCCGCAAAAGCGCTCCAATATTATAACGCTGCGCAAAAGCTAGGCGTCAAAGGCTTGGAACCAGATGTAAAACGTCTTGGCGGGTAGGTTGCGCGCGCGTTTATGCCCGCGCCTTTGACCGCTCAAAAACCAACGTGCCATCGTCCAGATCAGCAGCAGGTAAATCCACACAGTCGCGGTAATAATCCTGCGTCATAATCCAAGGCTGCTTGTCCCCTTGGCGCGGCATGATATCCAAACTGCGCATCACATAACCCGCATTAAAGTTCTCAGGATCAATCCATGGCCCTTGAGCCATATTGCGATCTTCATCGCGCAATTTCGGTGTGGCTGCTTGAACACCCTTTGCATCCATGTAATCCAGCAATCGGCAAACATACGCAGAAACAAGCCCCGCCCGCATGGTCCAGCTGGATCGAAAATAGCCAAACACATTCGCTAAATTCGGCAATCCTGAAAACATGACCCCACGATGAGTGAATGTCTTAGACGGATCCACAACGCTGCCATCCACCTTCAAAATCACATCCCCAAACATCGTCAAATTCAACCCTGTGGCCGAAACAATAATGTCCGCGTCCAACGCCTTGCCAGATTTCAGAACCAAACCCGTCGCAGTAAATCGTTCAATCTCATCCGTGACCACATCCACAAACCCTTCGCGAATAGCCATGAATAAATCCCCATCAGGGATACGCGCCACCCGCTGTTTCCACGGGGCATAACTTGGGGTGAAATGAGTTTCGACATCGTAATCATCACCCAGATGCGCGCGTGCAATGCCCACCATTTCTGCGGCCACGACATCTGGCTCCACCTTTGAACGTTCAACAAAAACTTCACTTTCACGCAAAAATCTGCGCCGCATAATCTCGTGATACCACTCTTTTGGTAAATCCAGTGCGTTGAGCGTTTCTGTAAACTCGTCAATTTGCGGACGCGCCATGTAATACGTCGGCGAACGCTGCAACATCGTCAACGCCGCGGCCTTGCCCACCAATGCAGGCAAAATCGTCGCCGCCGTTGCACCAGACCCGATCAGCACAAAGTTCTTGCCCTCGGTCTGCAACCCTTCAGGCCAGCATTGCGGATGCACCAACGTGCCCGCAAATTCATCCATCCCCGCCCAACGCGGCGTGTATCCCTTGGCGTGATCGTAATACCCAGCACAGGTCCACAAGAACCCACAAGTCAGCGTCGCCACGTCCCCCGTGCCGTCCTCAACCTGTACGCGCCAAACACAAGTGTCACTGCACCAATCCGCCTGCAAAACCTTATGATTAAATTTGATTTTGTCGCGTGCGCCGATCTCATCCACGGCCTCTTCCAGATAGGCCAAAATTTCAGCCGCCGTGGCCACAGGCACGCCCATCCACGGCTTCCACGCAAACCCAAAGGTGAACAAATCGCTGTCAGATCGAATGCCCGGAAACTTATGTGTGCTCCACGTCCCACCAATTTCAGATTTACTCTCTAAAATGGCGTAACTGGTTTCAGGGCGTAGAGTGTTTAAATGATGCGCCGCATCAATCCCCGATATCCCGGCACCAATGATCAACACATCAAAATGCACAGCAGGTGTTTCTTTCAGATGTTCCATAGCCAGCCTCTCAGTCGCGATACCCAAAGCCTACAATCGCCCCACGCCTTTTGCCAACACCTTAGAAAAACAGCGGAACGTCACAACGGGGCGCGATCCCCCGCTAAACCAACGCCGCTAAGGTCTCCTTAGACATTACATCCTTGAACCCAAGGCAAACAACTCCGTCGGCCTTATCGTCGCTGGCATCCGTCACCTCGAACCTGCGGCCAACCACTTGGATCAATGCTTTGCGCCCATCGCTCCGCGTCACAAACCCTTTGGCCCGCACCAGCCCAGCAGTCTCATCTGCCAGCGCCACCGCCAAAACATCTGCATCCACGGCACCCGTCGGCATCAACGTCAGCATATCCAAATGCGCCGCTTCTAAATGCGCGCCACCCGTTCGCGCGCGCCCAATAAAGCTGTCCAACACTGTTTCAGGGGGCACGACGCTTTGCATGCTTTGGACAACGCGCACCGCACAATTTTGCACCTGCAGCCAAGCCCGCGTCGCATCCAAGGTCACTTTAGAAACTAAATCCACCTTATTCAGCAGGATTATATCCGCATCCGCAATCTGGCGCGTCACGGTATCGCCCATGTATTTGTCCCGCGCCGATTTCTGCACGGTTTCCGCATCTGCCAAAATAACGATCCCATCGGATCGAAATGCGGGCATAAACACCAGCGAATTTACGATTGAACTCGGGATCGCTACGCCACTACTCTCAATCAATACATGATCGGGGGGCGGGTCCATCAAAGCCATCCCCCCGAGCGCAGCGGTTAAATCACTACCAAAGGAACAACATACGCAGCCCCCCGCAATCGAGATAACATCCTCGTCCTGCGCCTCGATCAAGTCCTCATCAATTGCCAACTCGCCAAATTCATTCACCAAGACGGCCAACCGCAACCCATTGGCATTGCGCAACAAATGGTTCACCAGCGTTGTTTTACCTGCGCCGAGGTATCCCCCAACAACCGTAACAGGGATCACAGATCAGCCGCCGCAAACACGCGCCCGCCTTGGACAGTCCCCCATACGCGAACGTCCTTTAGGTTCTCACCGCCAATTTCATAGGGATCATCTTCCAACACCGCAAAGTCAGCCTTTTTACCAACTTCAATTGATCCGACCTCATTATCCATATGCAACGTATAGGCTGCACCCAAGGTAATCGCGTGCAACGCCTGCGTATCGCAGATGGTTTCTAATTCCCCTTGCACACGACCAGATGCAGTAATGCGGTTCACTGCAGCCCAAGCCGTAAACAATGGGCCTAGCGGCGTTACGGGTGCATCCGAGTGGATCGCCATTGGGACCCCAGTGTTCAGTGCAGTCCGACACGCATTCATCCGCAACGCGCGTTCTGGCCCTACTGTCAGGCGATAATGTTCATCCCCCCAGTAAAAATGGTGGTTCGCAAATAGGTTCACACACATATCGAGCGCCTTCATGCGGCGAAATTGCGCCCCATCCGCCAATTGACAATGCTGCAACGTGAAGCGGTGATCAGGATGGGGCACATCTTTCAAAGCGGGCCCCAATGTATCGAGAACCATCTCTGTGGCCTCATCCCCATTAGTGTGCGTATGCACCTGAATGTCCGCCTTTAACGCCGCGCGGTACAATTTTGCCAACTGCTCAGGCACGGTGTACCACAGCCCGTTTGGCGCGCCGTTATGATACCCAGGCCACCGCATCCGCGCCGAAAATCCCTGAATGGATCCATCCGCCACGGCTTTAATCCGCCCCAACCGACACATATCCGTCGCCTTTTCCTTCAACTCCAGCACACGATCCACAGTTTCCTGCGCCGTCGCCCCCATGAAAAACTTCAACGGTACAACACGCACAGGATAGCGAGGCTCCCCCGTCACCTTCAGCATGGATTCAACACCGTCGTCTTCTAAACGCGCCGCCAAATCGGTAATCGTGGTAACGCCAGTGCGCACACACAGCTTGCCAAAATCACGCAACCCCTGCTCGTCACTATCCGTAAGCGAACGATTGAACCCGACATGCACCCCAACAGGCGTCATCGTGTCTGGCCCATACAGCTCGCCCGTCGGTATTCCATCCGCACCCAGCGGCATTCCGGGGTGATTGATCCCGGTCTTCATCAATCCGGCCATTTCCAACGCTTTGGTATTCACATTCAGAATATGCCCCGAGGCATGCAGCACCCCAATAGGCCGCGTATTTGAAACCTTATCCAAATCTTGTCGCGTCACCCGTTTGTTATTTAGATAGATCGGATCAAGCGACCAACCCGACAAAGGCGCGTCAGGATCATCCATCTTGGCTTCTGCCTCAGATAACCGCTCCAACACCGCCTCGATGGATTTCAATCCATCCCAAGACTTCCCATTCGGGTCCATCCGATCAAAGAACCCGCAATACACATACCGCCACAACGTGCCCTCCATCGTGTGGGCATGGCCTTCAACGAATCCTGGCATCAAGACTTTATCCGCAAACCGACCGTCCAGCGTGTACTCTCCCCACGCTTCCAACTCTGCTAAATCACCAACCGCTAAAATACGGCCCTCGCGCACCGCAACATGGCTCGCCTCTGGTCGACTGGGGTTCATCGTAACTATCTTTTTGGCTGAAAAAACTGTGGTTTTGGTCATCGATTCCATCCTTCTTCACGGGTTAATTAAATCCTAGGCCGCTTTTGCCTGCCCCCACAAATCCTTTTTTTCCAGTTCGTAACATTTTTGATTTCTGCAAATTACCACTTGTCGAGTTTGAAGCCTTCGGTCTAGGCTCAAATAATAAAAACAATAAACACGTTAACCAACTGGAGGACTTGTCCATGAGACACATTTTTAAGGGCCTGATGACAGCGACTGCGCTGGCATCCATGGTCGCAACGACGGCGCACGCCGATGAACCCAAAAAAGGCGGTACGCTTGTTACCGTGCTCGGTTCAAATGTTCGCAACCTAAACTCTGCTGTTCAGTCTGGCATCGTCACTGGCTTTCCAGGCGCGCAATTGTTTGCATCGCCTCTGCGGTACGACGAAAACTGGGAACCACAACCGTATCTCGCGAAAACTTGGGAAGTTTCCGAGGATGGCCTGACCGTCACCTTGAACCTTGTGGACAACGCGAAATTCCACGATGGCACCCCGCTTACATCAGCTGATGTTGCATTTTCTGTCGAAGTGATCAAAGCGAACCATCCGTTCAAATCCATGTTTGCGCCCGTCGAAAGCGTTGAAACACCAGATGCGCACACAGCCGTTCTGAAACTGTCCAAACCGCACCCTGCCCTGATGTTGGCAATGTCTGGCCAGTTGATGTCCATCATTCCAAAACACATCTACGGTGACGGCGCGATAACAGACGTCAAAGCCCACGCACGTAACAACAAAGACGTTGTCGGTTCTGGCCCGTTCAAATTGGTCGAGTTCAAAAACGGCGAACACGTGATCCTAGAACGCTTCGATGATTTCTTCATCGAGGGCCGCCCTTACCTTGATAAAATCGTTATGCGGATCATCACCGATCCCGCCGCACGCGCGATTGCCTATGAAAACGGCGAATTGCACATGGGCGCGTTCGAATCCCTCCCACGTATCATCAACCGCTTGAAAAAAGTCGAAAGCCTGACAGTAACGTCTGATGGTTACGGCGCGATCGGCCCAACCGATTGGCTGGCCATGAACACAACCAAAGGCCCACTTTCAAACGTAAAAGTACGCAAAGCAATCGCCTACGCCGTGGATAAAAACTTCATCCACAAAGCATTGATGCAAGGCACAGCTGGCGATTCCACATCAGGTATCCACCCAGACAGCCCGTTCTATGCGACGCAAGACGGTTACGATCTGGATCTGGAAAAATCCGCAGCATTGCTGGATGAAGCAGGCTTCCCTGTGAAAAACGGCTCTCGCATGACGCTGACCATTGATTTCGGTTGGCCGGGTGTGAAACCACAAGTCGAATACGTGAAAGCGGCCCTCAAAAAGGTTGATATCACTGTCGAAGTTCGCTCCTCCGCTGATTTCCCAACTTGGGCGAAAAAGATGGGCACAGGCGACTTTGATATGTCTTGGGACACCGTGTTTAACTGGGGCGATCCCGTGATCGGCGTTCACCGCACCTACGACAGCACAAACATCCACAAAGGTGTTTGGTCCAACACACAAGGCTACTCTAACGCCCGTGTGGACGAACTCATGGCCTTGGCTGCGGTTGAAAACGATCTTACAAAACGCAAGGCGCTTTACGCAGAGTTTCAAGCGATTATCGCGGATGAACTACCTGTGTATCACACGAACACAGTGCCATATCACACCGTCTACAACACAGACAAAGTGGGCAACCCACCGATCGGCATCTGGGGTTCATCCACACCAATCGATATGACTTATTTGAAATAATAAATCCATTGCGCGGCGGGCTTATCCGCCGCGCATACCACTGCTCAAGGGCTGCCTCCCCGTGATTTTTCTCCAAACTTTGCTCGTTCGATCTGTTTACGCGGCTATCCTGCTCATTGCCGTTCTGGTTTTGAACTTCTCAATGATGCACCTCGCGCCAGGCGACGTGGCAGACACAATCGCCCAAGCCAACGGCGGTGCAGACATCGAAGTCCTCGAAGCGATCCGCGCCGAATACGGCCTTGATCAACCCTTCCTCGTGCAACTCGGCCGTTACATCGGCAACGTGCTACAGGGAAACTTGGGTTACTCATTCTATTACCGTGAACCCGTCACCGACCTCATTCTTCAACGCATCCCAGCGACTTTGCTGTTGGTGTTCTCTGCCCAAATCATCGCGCTGATCATCGGCGTATTCTTGGGCGTTGTATCCGCACAAAATCCAAACGGCATCACCAGCCACTTTGTGACCTTCATTGCACTCTTTGGCTACTCCGCCCCCGTTTTCTGGACAGGTATTTTGCTCCTCATCGGCTTCTCGCTGCAATTCCATTGGTTCCCTGTTGCAGGCATGCGCAACGTCACGATTGAAGGCGGCTTTTGGATCAAATCCTTGGACATTTTGCACCACTTGGTCCTGCCCATGATCACCCTCGCCTCTATCTTCCTCGCGCTTTACTCGCGCCTCACACGCGCCACCATGCTTGAACAATTGCGCACCGATTACGTGCGCACGGCCTATGCCAAGGGCGTCCCGCACCGCAAAGTCATCTACCAACACGCGCTTAAAAACGCGCTTTCCCCCGTCATCACACTCGCAGGTCTGCAATTCTCCGCCGTGATCTCAGGCGCTGTACTGGTCGAGGCTGTGTTCTCTTGGCCGGGCCTCGGCACGCTTGCCTTCACCTCTATCCTCGCGCGCGACACACCAACGATCCTTGGCATTCTGTTCTTTTCCGCCCTTGTCGTCATCGTCGGCAACCTACTTACTGATCTGGCACAAAAACTCGTCGACCCACGGATCGGAGGCAAAGGATGAGCGATCTTAACGTCAATACAACCGCCAAATCGCAATCCCCTTGGGCCCAAGCATGGCGTCGTTTTCGCGGCAACTATGCAGCCCTTGCCGGCCTTATCGTCCTCAGCATCATTATCTTCGCAGCCATCTTCGGCCCCTCCATTTACGGCGTCGATCCGTTTGAGATGGTCTGGTCGCCATTTTCTCCACCAGGCGTAGACGGCTTTATCCTCGGCACCGATTATCTTGGCCGCGATCTCCTCGCCGCCATCATCAACGGCGCACGGGTCTCCATCATCATCGGTCTCTCCGCCGCCTTCATGTCCGTTGTCATCGGCGTGTCTGTCGGCGCGCTCGCAGGATTTTATCGCGGCTGGGTCGAAGAAGTCCTCATGCGCACAACCGAGTTCTTTCAAGTCCTGCCAACCCTCCTGTTTTCAATGGTCATCGTCGCCCTGTTTGGCGCGTCTCTTCCCATGATCACCGTTGCAATCGGGGTCGTGTCTTGGACAGCCGTCGCCCGCATCACCCGCTCCGAATTTCTGCGCATCCGCGAACTCGAATTTGTCATGGCATCGCGCGCATCGGGCACGCGGCCCCTTAAAATTATGTTCTCGATAATCCTACCAAACGCCTTGCCACCGATCATCGTACAATCCGCCCTCATGGTCGGAAGCGCGATCCTGTTCGAGGCAGGCTTGTCATTCCTCGGCCTCACCGATCCAAACGTGGTCTCTTGGGGCCAAATCATCGGTTCCAACCGCCAATACATCCTAGACGCGGGTTACACAGTCACCATCCCCGGCATCGCGATCTTTATAACCGTCCTGTGCATCTCGCTAGTCGGCGATGGCCTAAATGACGCGCTAAACCCAAAACTCAAAGAGCGTTAAACGCAAGCCAACCGTTAAAACCCCTGCATCTTTTGTTCGTGGTTGCGAAAACTCGCGCCACCCCCTTGCGCCACCTGCCTGCGCACACTACCTCCGCCTGAAACTCGGATAAGAAAGAACCGCGATCATGGGCCAATCAATTCTATTCCTCGCTGTGGCTTTGCCCGTGTGTCTGGCCATCGTCGTTGTATCAGCTGGATATTTCGTCAAAGGCGCGGTCGCCATCGCACACCGCCTGTCCGTACCCGAATTCATCGTTGGCTCTGTTATCGTCGCCATCGGCACCTCTGCCCCCGAAGTCGCAATCAACGTGTCCGCCGTGCTCGATAACGCAGGCGATATCGTCATTTCAAACATCGTAGGCTCCAACATCGTAAACGTAGGTCTTGGCATCGGTATCGCCGGCATGCTGATGACCTTCGAAAAAGCCCGCCCAGAATACACCAAAACCGTGTTCCTCGGCCTCTTCGGCGCAGTTGCCCTGTTGATCAACACTCTATTCACATCCCAAAACGGCATCTCGACCGTCTCGACACTGTTCTCAATCGGCCTCATCGCCGCATTCGCCTTTTTTATGATCCGTTCGCTTACCAATTCAAACGGTGAAGTCGACGAAGAATTCGACGTAATAACCGCGCTCTGGCTCGCTGTTCTGCTGGTCATCGGCGGTGCTGTCGCAATGGCCTTCTTCTCTGATCTGGCGGTTGGTTACGCGGTGGAAATCTCCACACAGCTCGGCATCCCAGAAGCCGTGATCGGCGCAACAGTTATCGCCGCTGGCGGTTCGCTACCCGAAGTATCCTCCTGCATTGCCGCCGCCCGCATCAAACGCCCAAACCTTATCCTTGGCAATATCGCAGGCAGCCAAATCTTTAACATCCTTGGCATTTTGGGCCTGTCAGGCATAATCAGCAGCTTTACCTACAATACCTATCTCTGGGTCGATATAGCCATCCTGATCGTCATGTCACTGATCCTGCTTTTGTGCATGAACCGCCCAGGCCCGCGCAAATTCAAAGGCCCGTTACTGCTCGCCAGCTACGGCGCATACGCGGCCTATCTAATCATCATCGCTCTTTGATAAGTAATTAAAATCAGTGCCTTACGCGCCGACGTGAATCTCACGTCGCGCGGCTAGATCAGTAAAGTATTGCCAGACAGTCAGCTTTGCCCAAAGGGCAAAACGAGCTGGTGACCTAGCTTTTAAGATGAATTCCGCGTCTAGCAGCTAGATCAGTAAAGTATTGCCACGCCACACGCCCGGAACGGCTGCCCCGCGCTGCCTGCCATTCAATCGCTTCGGCGTACATTTCATCTTCTGAAATCACAACGCCATGGGCATCGCAATAGCCACGGATCATCGCCAAATAATCGTCTTGATCGCACGGATGGAAACCCAACCACAGACCAAACCGATCCGACAGTGAAACCTTTTCTTCCACCGCCTCGGCTGGGTTAATCGCGCCAGAGCGTTCATTTTCAATCATATCACGTGGCATCAAATGGCGGCGGTTCGACGTGGCATAAAACACCACATTCTCTGGCCGCCCCTCAATGCCACCGTCCAAAACAGCCTTCAGAGATTTGTAATGCGCATCATCATGGCCAAACGACAGATCATCACAGAACAGCAAAAATCGTTGATCCCCTGCCGCACGTAAAACATTCAACAACCGCCCTATCGACGGTAAATCCTCACGCTGCACTTCGACCAGCTTGAGGCCACCAACAACCGAATTTGCCTCTGCATGGGCGGCCTTCACGAGCGAGGATTTCCCCATCCCGCGCGATCCCCACAACAGAACGTTATTCGCAGGCATCCCACGCGCAAACATCAACGTGTTATCCATCAACGTGTCGCGCGCGCGATCAATCCCAACCAGCAGGCCGATATCCACACGGTTAACGTTCGCAACGGGTTCCAATCGATCGGGTGCTACATGCCAAACAAACGCATCTGTTGCGCTGAAATCAGGGGCATCCATTGGGCGCGGATTAATCCGCTCCAGCGCCTCGGCAATGCGGATCAGCGCATCATCAGACATCACAATTCCTCGGGATGTTTGCCCACAGTATCGGCGTCTTCATCATCGTAATATCCTTCGGCGCGTAACTTTGCCTCGGTCTTACGTTCGACCAAAACCACCAACCAGATTGAGATTTCGTAAAGCATGTAAACCACAACAAACAGGATCACCTGTGTAATTACGTCAGGCGGCGTCACAATCGCGGCTAGAGCCAAAATACCCACAACCGCGTATTTCCGTACATTGCGGAGGCCCTCTGCACTTACCAATCCTGCCATCCCCATCAGGGTCAACAGCACTGGCAATTGGAAACAAATCCCAAAGGCAAAGATAAATTTCATTGTTAAATCAAGGCTATCCTTGATCGACGGCAGAATGACCGTTTTCACTTCGTTTGGATCTTGGGGCAGAACATCCACGTCGCCGCCTGCAACGAATTCAGAAACGATGGGAATGATATCCGCGAACCCGACAAAGAACCGCATCGCCAACGGCGTCACGACGTAATGCGCAAAACTTGCACCCAGCAAAAACAACAAAGGTGAGGCGATCATAAACGGCAGAAACGCGCCCTGCTCATTTTTATACAGCCCAGGGGCCACAAACCGCCACAGCTGGAATGCAATCACAGGAAACGCCGCCATGAACCCACCAATGAACGAGATGCGGAAGAACGCAAAAAATTTCTCTTGTGGCGCGGTAAAGATCAGCGTGGCTTCTTGGCCATATTCAACCAGAATTTTAGCCAACGGCCGCACAAGGAAATCCAACAAAGGATCGGCGAAATAAAATACGACCAGTACACCAGCCAACAACGCATAAACGCAATACAACAATCGATTGCGCAACTCTGCCAGATGCTCGATCAATGGCGCAGCACTGTTTTCAACTTCATCCGTGCTCATGCTTTACTCTTTGCAGTAGTGGTTTTCTTGGCCGCTGGTTTTTTCGCCGCAACCTTCTTTGCTACGGGTTTCTTCGCCGCCACAACCTTGGTCGCTGGCTTCTTCGCAACAGGTTTCTTCGCCGCCGCTTTCTTCTTTACAGCAGGCTTTTTCGCAACTTTCTTGGGTGCAGCCTCAATAACTTCCGAATTCTCAACAACTTCAACACCCTCAGGCGGCCAAGATTCTGCCGCCTCATTCGCTTTTTTCGCTGCAGCAATCCGCGCCGCATGTTCACGCGCCGCGTCTACTTTTTTGGGTTCAAAGCTGGTTTTATAGTCGTTCATCGTGGTCTTGATATCATCAAGCCCAAGGTTCTTCATCGATGTCGCACGCTTCACATCCGCAGCAACATCACCCACACCACTTTCATCAGCGGCTTGCTCCATTGCGCGTTGAAAATCGCGCGCCATTCCGCGCGCTTTGCCGACAAACTGCCCCACTTTGCGGAACATTTGCGGCAAATCTTTTGGCCCAACGACAATCAGCGCAACAATGCCAATCACAGCCATTTCTGGCATGCCAATGCTAAACATGCGGGTGCTCCAATTCAGACAACAACGAAATTACGACAAAAATCTTAGGATTTTTCGGAATCCGGTGTCACGTCTTTGGCTTCGTCCATCGCAGCGGCTTCCAGCTCTTCTTTGCCTTCGTTCACGCCTTTTTTGAACGATGTGATGCCTTTGCCCACTTCGCCCATCATAGTCGAAATTTTGCCACGCCCAAACAGAACAAGCGCCACAACAGCGATCAAGATCATGCCCATTGGGCCAATATTTTGGATAAACAGAGGTGTAAGTATCATTTTAAGTCTCCCATAGCGGCGTGATGATCACGCACTAAAACTGTCACCGCATACACATATGGACTTTTACGCTAGGTTCAAACCCCAAACGGACGCAATCACGTGAAATTGGGAGATTATTTCACGCAGATTGCGCCGTTTAGTCCTAATCCGACGCCCAGACATTGAAAATGCAAGCTCTGGGCGCAAGGGTTACGCCGTCACGACACGTCGCGACAACCGTGTTCTGATCGCTATGGCACCCAATCCGATCCAAACTATTTGGATCAGCGCAGAGGCCAAATTAAAGTTCTGAGCCAGACTGACCAATACAAATGTCGCCGCCGTCGTATTCAGACAGAAAAACCAACAACCCTCGGCTGTCGATCCGCTGAAACGTCACTAACGTGTATGACGTCATGTAAATCATGAAACCCAACACACCAATCCCGTTACAAATCAGGGAAATATCTATGGTGCGATACAGGTCACGAACAATGCTAAAATGATCCAACTTCAAAACTCCAAAACAAATCGTACGTTCTGAGTAGGTTGGGAAATGGCGAATAAAAAGTGACTTTTGTCACACATATGTCGGTTTGACGCAGCCTTCACATCAATTCACGAAGTCTTAAAGCAGCGTTCACACAAAGGTCAAAATCGACATTACTTTAGGTTGTGAATTCACACCTTCGGAAACACAAAACAGCGGTCACGGCGCATCGACAGCCACAAAACATGCCCTGATTCTGGCAGGAAAACACCGGGAACCGTCACTTGCAGGCGTGATCCGTCATAATCCATCTCAAACTCCACCAGTGAATGATCCCCCAGATACCGCGCCCGCGACACGATTCCCTTTGCAGGCGTGCCCTCTTTTGCGGTTGGATTTGGCCCATGCCCTTGGCGATCAAAATCCATGCGCAAATGTTGCGGACGAATAATAATCTCGACCTCTGCCCCGTCTGCACAGCCCGGCACCAAAAACTGCCCGAACGGTGTTTCCGTCAGCGCATTCTTAACAACACCCGAAACCACATTGATATCCGAAAAGAACCCAGCCGCATCGCGATCCACAGGCGCGTTGTAAATATTATACGGCGCGCCCTGCTGCACAATCCGCCCATCACGCATCAACGCAATCTGATCGGCCATACGCATCGCTTCTTGCGGTTCATGGGTTACCAACAACACGGCGCTACATTCATCTTTCAGCAATTCCAACGTGGCGTCCCGCACCCCGTCACGCAGACGATCATCCAAACCCGAAAATGGCTCATCCATCAACAAAACACGCGGTCGCGGCGCAACAGCCCGGGCCAAAGCGACCCGCTGTTGCTCGCCACCTGACAGCTCATGGGGATATTTCTTGTCATAGCCAACCAGCTCAACCCGTTCCAACAACGCACCAACCCGCGCCAGCTTTTCCGCCTTCGTTCCAGCCAATCCAAACGCAATATTATGTGCCACATCCAAATGGGGAAACAGCGCGAAATCCTGAAACATTAATCCGATCGAACGTCGCTCAGGCGGCATGTGGTGCGCCCCGTCCGAAACAACCTGCCCATCCACCAAAACCGCGCCCGCATTTTGCTGCTCCACCCCTGCCGCAATCCGCAATGTCGTGGATTTTCCACACCCTGATGGCCCGAGCAGGCAAATCACCTCGCCCGCATGTAATTGCAGTGACAGGCAATCCACGGCCAATCCCACGCCAAAACTATGGCTGATGCTCTGCAATTCCAATCTGGGGGTATCTAGGGCGGCCAAGGGGCGCTCCGTTGTTATTCCTTACGCTTTCGCTCAGATAACAGTGCAGACGAAATGCAGCAAGCAACTTTGCAAAAATCCACTAAACCAGTTCAAACTCCACCGCACTGCGTTCTACGCCATTTATCTGCAAAACTATGCGCGAGATAAAAGGGTACAGGCGAAACGTCGTCACATCGCCTTTAAACCGATTTTTCTTCCCTGCCACGTCACGCGCACCTTTTTTCAACGTGAGCTGCTTTAACTTAAATACCTTAGGCTTGTGCGCCCCATCCGCCTTCACAAATTCAACAACGTAATCCACCAACAGATTGGCATCCCCCGTCGCCTTAACCTCCACCTCAAACGCCAGCACATCGCCGATCTTCACGCGCTCGGCGTCCAAAACAATCGGCCCCACCTCAATCGGTGGATCAGGCACAAACCCCAACAAGTCCATCGGGCCCGCATCCCCCTTCTTCACCAGTGTGCGCAACGCATGGCGCGTCATCCAATCCAATTCCTTGGCATCTTGGCGCTCCTCACGCTGCCACCGCGCCAGCGTGGCCACCACCAACTCCACATCAATCTTCGAAATGTCATTCAAATGGTTCGCCACAGAGCGCCTCACATACCGCGTTTTATCGCTGTGCAATTGATCCAGAAACGGAATTGCTTCACGCACATCCAACCCAATCTTCATCCCCCAAGGCAGCTTTGGCCGCGTCCCTTCGCTCACCAATCGACGCACATGATAATTCTCATCACGCGCCCATTCCGCCAGAAAGTTCAACGTTTTCTTTGGCGCGCCGTTCAAAAACGGACGGATCGCATATTCCATCGAAAACCGCTTGGTAATCGCCTTTAATACGCCCATCGCCACATCGAAATGCGCCATCCCATGTTCAGCCACAAATTCCCCGAGCGGACCAAAAATGAAGTCGCCAAAATCATCAACTGTATTCAACGGGTCCAACTCAGGCGGCAAAGCCCGTTCAATCACGCCCGCCGCATCCACAAAATCATCTGGTAAATAATCCGCCAAAACACGCGCAATCAACATCATCCGCGCTTTCAATTCCAACGGCAGCATCTCTGCCATCACATCGCGCCCAAACCCAGCCGCATCAAACCGCGCATCCGCCGCCCCAAAAAGCTCGGCTAAATACGCAAACTTTTTTCGCATTAAACAGCGCGTCCTTCAAACTAAATCGTTCTTCAGCCATTTAATGTTCCCCAAATACATAAAAAAATCCGACCACGCAGCACGCGCAGTCGGATCATTTTACCAAACCAACTGACAAAACCCATCAGCTTACATCGTGGAATTTACCGCACCACCATCAAGCAGAATATTCTGCCCAACAATAAACCCAGCATGCTCCGAGCATAAAAACGCACACATCGCACCAAACTCTGCCGCCGTTCCGTAACGGCGCGCAGGAATAGTCTCACACCGCGCCGCCTTGGCTTCGTCCATCGAAATCCCCTGCGCCGCAGCAACACCACCATCCAGAGACACCGCACGATCCGTCGCATGGATCCCCGGCTGCATATTATTGATCGTCACACCGGACGATGCAACTTGTCGTGCCGTGCCACCAACATATCCCGTCAACCCAGCCCGCGCCGCATTCGACAGCCCCAAAACAGGGATTGGCGCTTTCACAGATTGCGACGTGATGTTCACCACGCGTCCCCAACCCTGATCCATCATCGCAGGCAAACAGGCCTTCATCATCGCAATCGGCGTCAGCATATTTGCATCAAGTGCCGCAATAAAATCATCACGATCCCAATCAGACCACATACCAGGAGGCGGCCCACCTGCGTTATTTACCAAAATATCTACCTTGCCAGCGGCCTTTAATACAGCCGCCTGCCCCGCTTCAGTCGTGATGTCCGCAGCAACCGCCGTCACCTCCACACCAAACGCTCGCAACTTGGTCGCAGCTTCTTCCAACGGTCCCTCTGAACGCGCATTGATCACCAAATTAACACCTGCCTGCGCCAAAGCGTCGGCGCACCCGTACCCCAGACCCTTCGATCCCGCACAAACAATTGCTGTTTTGCCTTTGATCCCTAAATCCATTGCCTATTCTCCTTATCATTTGTTTCCAACACCCTATAAACATACTAAGTCAGGGGCAATGCACCAAACCGTGCGTCCAACGAATGGGGTGCTCGAATGTCCTTTAAACGCCTGTTACTTGTCCCTGTTTTGTTGATGGCGCTCGCGGCCTGCACGCAACCCCCAACACCCGCAGAACAGCAAAAACCAACCGCAAATGCCACAAAATTTCCACAAGCGCGCACTTTTAAAAACGGCAAATCTTCGTTCACCCGTGTCAGTAAAAATATCCTACCAATCGCAAAGCAGGCTTGCCGAACAATTCATACTTCCAAAGCCAATTCAAAATGCAACTTCCGCTTTTTGATCAAAGTTAAAAACGGCAGCACACCTGACGCACGTTTCACACGCACACCTAACGGGAGCACCGTAATTTCTTTTAATTCTGCAATGTTACAATTCCTGCGCGATGATGATGAAATGGCAATGGTGGTGGCACATGAAATGTCACATCAAATCGCCAACCACATTAAACGGGGCGAACGCGAGCTGCTTCGCGCTGCAATCGCCAGTGCAGCAGCCGCCAAAAAGGCAGGGCGCAACCCGAAAACCGCCACCCAGAAAGCGGCAGAAACCACATTCATTGCCCTATCGCGCAAGTTTGAACTTGAAGCAGATCGCGCAGGCACAATTTTTATGATGCGGGCGGGCTACAATCCTGACAAAGCCATCAATTTGCTGGATCGCCAACCCGCAAACAACATCCGTTTTCGTCGTCATCCCTTGCATCCAGAGCGCAAAAAAGCGGTCCGTTCCATTGCCAAAAAATTCCGCAGTGATCAACGAAATGGCAAAACCCTCGCGCTCGCTTTTTGACGCAGCGCATTTGTGCGCTCAAATCAATTGACTCCCCCCGCGCGGCTGACCACACTCTGCTGCAAAAGAATATTCCAAGGGGGGACCACATATGCCTGATGGCCAGCCACTCGTCTCGTTTGAAAACCTGCGCGTAGAATTCCAAACCAATGCGGGCGTTGTCGTCGGCGTTGAGGACGTCTCTTTTCACATCAATCCGGGCGAAACAGTCTGTGTCGTGGGCGAATCTGGCTCTGGAAAATCGGTTTCCTCCCTATCTTTGATGCGTTTGGTCGAATTTGGCGGCGGTCATATTGCGAACGGTGAGCTGAACTTCACAGACGCCGATGGCAATGTTCAAGACCTTGCAAAAGCCGAAGACGAATTGATGCGTACGATCCGTGGCAATCAGATCGGCATGATCTTTCAAGAGCCAATGACCTCGCTGAACCCTGTGTTCACTGTTGGGCGTCAGTTGACCGAAGGTCTGCGTGTTCACAAAAAGCTGTCCAAAAAAGACGCCGAGGAACGCGCCATTGAATTGCTGCGCCGTGTGCGCATGCCCGAACCTGAACGCCGTCTTACGCAATATCCCCACGAACTGTCTGGCGGGATGCGCCAACGTGTGATGATCGCAATGGCACTGGCGTGTGAACCCCGCCTGCTGATCGCGGATGAACCGACTACCGCGCTCGATGTTACCATTCAGGCCGAGATTCTGTCGCTGATTAACCGTCTCAAGAACGAATCTGGCACTGCCGTCATGTTCATCACGCACGACATGGCTGTTGTTGCGCAAATGGCCGACCGCGTTGTTGTGATGTATCGCGGCAATCTGGTGGAACAAGGCACTGTCACAGACATCTTTGAAAACCCACAACAGGATTACACCCGTGCCCTACTGGCAGCCGTACCGAAACTTGGTGAAATGACGGGCAAGAAATACCCCGAACCGATGGCGATCATGGGCGAAGCATCGACGAAAAATCCACAACCCATCATTCCTGGAACTGAAACCCTGATCGAGGTGAAGAACCTTATCACCCGTTATCCCGTCAAAGGCGGTATGATGCGGCGCACTGTGGCAAACGTCCACGCGGTCGAAGATGTGTCCTTCACCATCAAACGGGGCGAAACCCTTTCGCTGGTTGGTGAATCTGGCTGCGGTAAATCCTCTGCAGGTCGCTCCGTGCTGCGCCTTGAAGAACCAAATTCAGGCGAAGTCATCATCAACGGCATCGATATCCTTGGCATGTCCAAAAAAGAACTGCACGCCGCACGGCGCAACATGCAAATGATCTTCCAAGACCCGTTTGCCTCGCTCAACCCAACGCGCAAAGTTGTGGACCAAGTGATTGAACCGATGATCAACTACGGCATCGGCAAAGGATCAGAATTGCGCGACCGCGCCAAAGAACTGTTCAACCGCTGCGGCCTGCCCGACGCCTTCCTTGATCGCTATCCCCACGAGTTTTCTGGCGGCCAACGCCAACGTGTTGCCATCGCGCGCGCGCTTGCGCTGAACCCAAAGCTCATCGTTGCAGACGAAGCGGTCTCCGCACTCGATGTGTCGGTGCAGGCGCAAGTCCTCAACCTGATGATGGAGCTGCAGGCCGAGCTGGACCTTAGCTATTTGTTCATTAGCCACGACATGGCCGTCGTTGAGCGTGTCTCGCACCAAGTGGCCGTCATGTACCTCGGTCGGATTGTCGAAATCGGTCCTCGGTCGGCAATTTTTGAAAATCCACAGCACGATTACACCCGTACACTTCTGTCTGCTGTGCCGCGCCCCGATCCGCGCAATAAACAGATCGACAAAGAGCTGAACTTCAAACCGATCCCCAGCCCGATCCACCCGATCACCTACGCACCTGGCCCCTCGCGCTACCGCGAAGTTTCCCCAGGTCACCGTGTTCTGGAACCGTTTGAATAAATTTCTGGATTAGCCCTTCTAGGGCATAGCGACAAAGGCGCTGGCCGGAATTCTACCAATTACGCAACTTAGATACTCAAGGCCAGCGCCTCCCCTACTACATCGCCATAGAAAATGGTGTTGGAAACGTCAGGCTGTGATCAGGCCACTGTTCGACACAAACCCGGCTACTCAGTGATAATGGGTCATGTTACATCTCTGGCCAATTGGTTGGGTGGTTAAGTGATCAAAGAATGGATCATGTTCCTGGTGCGCCATTCCATCCTCAAACGCAGGGCAAAATCGAACGCTGGCACCAGACGATGAAAAACCGTGTTCTATTAGAAAACTATTACCTGCCCGGTGACCTCGAGCGTCAAATAGGAACGTTCGTCGAATACTACAACAATCAGCGTTATCACGAGAGCTTAAACAACGTGACACCCGCAGATGTGTACTTCGGGCGCGATAAATCCATCATCAGAGAAAGGAAAAGGATTAAACGAAATACGATCGACCAAGGTCGCTTGCAACACTTCAGGAAAGCGGCATAATTAAAACAACAATACGAACCAGAGCCTCCATTGTTTTATAAACTCATGTGTTCCAATTTATCTGACGACGAACAGCTTTCACTTTACCTTCTTGAGTTTAACGTTAGTGTATAATTGTTTGGCATCGCAATTACTCTTTACACGGTACACGCCAAACTTAAAATAAATTTTCTTTGGAATCTTGTACTTGTCCTTCTCAGTCAACACATGCTCGCCATTAATATAATAAACCGTATTGACATAGTCTTTTGTAAAATTAACTGTCATAAAGACATCAAATGGTTCATTGATTGGAACACCAACAAGTGTGCCTTTATTCCTGATTCCTCTAAACTTACCTTCATAGTTCTCTGCTAGGAAACTTGGAGGCCCCATTGGTCTTTGTGCAGTATTAGTCCCACTATGCACTTGAACTATTGTGCTTCGATATGAAGGCTTGCAATAACGTTCAATAGTAACTGTTGCGCTCCATTCATACTTACCATATCCAAGTTTTTTACCTTTGACTTCAGATCGCTCAGAGAACTTCCACCCACCTGTAAAATGCTTTTTACTATCATCTGGACAGCCACCGACTTTGCCTTGCTTTACTTTAAAAGTATATGTGCCTTTAAAGTAAGAGTATTTGCTGTTGCAACTAGCTTTCCATTCGACCGCATTAGCAACTCCAGTAGTTAGGAGTAAAACTGTGCTTAATATAAAAAATAATTTCATAACGTCTCTCTTTGTTGTTTTCTCAATTGTTAATTCCATTCAAATTATTTAAACAGTAATTCTCAAATCTGACTATATCGCACCCTTAAATCTCAAAACAAGAACAACATAAATCGAAACCATACTTTGAAAAAGGTGTCCAATCTTTGATCATACTGACATAATTACCAGTGTTGTAAGCAGTTATTC
>JASJIO010000049.1:0-5400 GCA_037625035.1 Amylibacter sp. | reverse complement strand
TATTATCAAATTTACTTAATTTACCACCAGATGAGGAGTCCCATATTTTAGTTATACAATTAATAAATGGTCTTATCCCGATCATATTCATGGTCGCGCAGGCATCGTGAACGAGGTAGGTATCGTAGCCCATGTTGCCCGCCATACGGGTGGTGGTTTCCACGCAAATGTTGGTGAAATAGCCGACGATCACAAGGCGATGAATGTGGGCGCGGTGCAGTTCTTGTTCCAAGCTGGTGCCGATAAAGCCGCTGTTGGCGGATTTTGAAACGGCGATATCGCCCGCGTGAATGTCCATTCTGGGCAGTTGTTCGCCGCTTTCTAGGGTGAGTTTGAGGGGCGAGCCATCCTCAATGCTGTTGTGGCGCGTGAAGGCGACGCAGCCCCCTTTGGCGCGCCATGCGGTGAGCAATCCAATGATGTTGTCTTCGGCATCTAGGTTGTTTCGCCGTCCTGTTGGGCCACCGTAATAGGCGGTGTCGTTCACGCCTTTTTGCACGTCGATCAACAGGAGTGCTGTGTTTTTATCGAATTGTGGGATCATGTTTTGGGGTCCGATTTGTGTTGATCATAGCTTGCACCGAGTTCGGATCGAAGGAAATCCCCGAAATGGGCGGGCTCGAATTTCGGTGTGCCAATGCCGTGGAGCGGTTCAATTGTGGTGTTGATGTAGGGGTCGAAGAAAAACGGGATGGAGTAGCGTTCGCGCCCTGATCGATTGATGACGCGGTGCGGTGTGGATTTGAGAAAACCGTTGGAGGCGCGGTTGAGCATATCGCCCACGTTTACGACAAAAGTACCGTCGATTTTGGGGGCATCGACCCAATCACCTGAAGGCGTTTGGACCTGCAAACCGCCAACGCCGTCTTGGGCGAGGAGTGTTAATGCGCCGAAATCTGTGTGGGGGGCGGAGCCGTAGAGATCATCAGGCGAGAGGGCTGGGCTGGGTGGATAGTGCAGCAGGCGCAGCCAGATTGTGGGGTTTTGGAAGGCTGGGGTGAGGTCGGCTGGGTCCGCATTGCACGCGGCTGCGGCGATGGCGATGAGGCGTTGGCCGAGCGTGGTCATTTGTGCGGTGTAGGTTGTTAGTGTGTCGCGAAATTTGGGCAGATCGGGCCATTGGTTGGGGCCAGAGAGGAATTCATTGGGGGTGGCTATTGTGTCAGCCATCATCATGAAGCTGCTGGATTGATTGGGTTTTTTCACATCGGCGAGTTTTGAATTCACGTCTGTGGATGTGTTGATCGGGATGTAGCCACGGTGATTTTCGTTTAGCGCGATGGATTGTTTCGCTGCTTCGGATTGGGCGTGGAATTGTTTGGACGCGTCGAACACGGCGTCGATCAGGGGTTGGGGGATGCCGTGGTTTTTGATGTAGGCAAAGCCTGCCGTGGAATAAGCGGCGGCGAAATCAGCGGTGATTTTCGCGTCGTTTTGCGCCAAGTCGATGATCGGGATTTCTGTGAAGTCTGTCATTTAGGTACTTTAGGAACATTGAAGCGTAATGTCAGTGGTAGAATTGCATGCTGTTTGGTTTTGTTTGCATGTAGTGGGCGATGCGCGATTGCAGCGAGCCTGCGTGGAGTTCGAGTTTGTGGCCGTCCGGGTCTAGGAAATAGAGCGATGTGCACTCGGATTTGTTGGTTTTCCACTGTTTTGCAGTTTCTGCGATGTGATCTGCGGTGTAATCGAAGGCAGATTCTGCACAGGAGAATGCGACGTGAGTGTCGTCGTTGCGCGGGATGACTTTGGGTGTGAGCGTGAGGCAGAGCCAGAGGTCGCCGACCACGAAGTATGCGCCTTTGGGCCATTCAGCCTTGAGCGTTGCGCCCAGCGTGTTGCGGTAAAACGCGATGGATTTGGGCAAATCTGTGCAGGCGAGCGTGATGTGGTTCACGCCAGTAAGGTCGATATTCATGTTGGTCATTTTAAAATTGGTCTTCTTTATTGCCGCCACTGCCTTGCCACGGTTTTGCAAGGTCGGTGAAACGGGTGAAGCGGCCTTCAAAGGCGAGATCGATGGAGCCAATAGGGCCATGGCGTTGTTTGCCGATGATGACTTCTGCTTTGCCAGAGAGGTCTTCCATTTCGGCCTGCCATATGGCCATTTTTTCCAGCTCGTGTTCGGCGGGTTTTTCGCGTTCTTTGTAATATTCGCCGCGATACACGAACATAACGCAATCCGCGTCTTGCTCGATTGAGCCGGATTCGCGCAAATCTGAAAGTTGGGGGCGTTTGTCTTCGCGGGACTCAACCGCGCGTGACAGCTGGGACAGGGCGATGACGGGAATATCGAGTTCCTTGGCGATGGCTTTCATGCCTTGGGTGATCTCGGAGACCTCGTTTACGCGGCTGTCTTTGGCGGTGGCGGGGCGCACAAGTTGGAGGTAGTCGATGATGAGCACATCAAGGCCGTGGGTGCGTTTTAGGCGACGAGCGCGGGCCGCAAGTGCTGAAATCGGCAGGGCGGCGGTGTCGTCGATGAACAGCGGACAGTTTTCCAGCGATTTCGCGGCCTCAACAAAGCGGCGGAACTCTTCTTCGGACATATCGCCGGAACGAATGCGGTTGGATTCGACCTCGGAGGCCTCAGATAGGATCCGTGCGGCGAGCTGTTCTGCGGACATTTCGAGGGAGTAGAAGCCGACAACTCCGCCTTCAATTGCGCCTTCGGTACCATCGGGGCGCAGGCCTTTTTTATAGGCTTTGGCGATGTTGTAGGCGATGTTTGTTGCCAGCGAGGTTTTCCCCATCGAGGGGCGACCTGCGAGGATCAAAAGGTCGGACGGGTGCAGGCCGCCAAGTTTGGCGTCCATATCTTTGAGGCCAGTGGAGATGCCCGCCATGTCGCCGTCGCGTTGATAAGCGGCGTTAGCCAAGTTGACGGCGTCGGTGACTGCTTTGAGGAAGGATTGGAAGCCTGAATCCACTGATCCTTGTTCGCCAAGGGCGTAGAGGCGTTGTTCGGCGGCGACGATTTGTTCTTTGGGTTCGTCGTCCACATCCATCGACTGGGCTTTTGCGCCGATTTCTTCGCCAATCGCAATTAGATCGCGACGGATTGCCATGTCATAGATCATTTGCGCGTAATCTTTGGCGGCAAATACGGACATGGATGCGCCTGCAAGACGCACGAGGTAGGCGGGGCCGCCAAGTTCGGCGAGGCCTGGGTCGTCTTCTAGGAAGGCTTTGATTGTGACGGGGGAAGCCAGTGCGTTTTTCTGGATGCGACGCGCGATCACCTCGAAGATGCGACCGTGAACGGGATCAAAGAAATGAGTGTCGTTGACGAGCGTTGTGACGCGGTCAAAAACATCGTTGTTCACCAAAAGCGCGCCGAGCAAAGCCTGTTCCGCCTCGATAGAATGCGGGAGGGCCTGTGTCGGATCAGTTTCAGTGTTTTGCACGTCTGATGGTGGTGCGTTGCCGTCCATTTCGTCCTCGAATCTGCTTTGAACATTGTCAAAGATTTGGGGGAGAAAAGCAATCTGGATAAGGTTGTGGATAAGGTGTGTATAAGCCAAAAAACGGCGCGTATGATTGGGGTTAGTAGGTTTAGTGAAAGTATTAAAAAAAAATTAAAAAATGGTTAAACACTAAATCGTGTGGAAATCTTTTGCTTAACCACAAATCATGCTAGGTTTTTTTCATGAGGATGCGAATCGGGTGTGGTTTGGGTGCGTGCAAATCCTCGTCTCGGAAAGGTGTAAGCTGGACCGATTTTTGCACACAAATTAATCATCTTCGCCAGTTTTGACTGGATTCGGACTGTCGTTCTTATAACTGCCTCATGGCTGTGTACCCTCTAAGGTCGACAGCTTATCATCAGGTATACTTACCCGGCTGCTTTTGCAGTCGGGTTTTTCTTGGGATTACTGGTTTTGAGGGTCTGTGGATTCGCGTTTGGCTTTGTATTTGTTCACGGCTAGGCCGACAAAAAGCAGGCCGACGCCGAGGATAAACGGGATGCCGCCAAAGACCCAAGCCAAGGGCGCGAAGGGGTCGTTTAGGCCTGAATCTGCCAAGAACATTAGGGTCACACCCTGTGCCGACGACGCTTGGTTTTTAAAGGTTTTTGGTGGGGTGTTCATTCTGTTCCCGCTGGGAATTTTGGTTTTCACGATGCCGTTGAGCCTGATGTATATTTATGAAAAATAGGTGATTGTGAAATACGGGCGACGGGCAGAAGCCATTGTTACGGATACATATATTGAAGATATCACGGGCGCAGATGATGGCGCGCCTGTGGTTCTGTATTACGTGGATTACGCGTTCACCTATAAATCTGTGCGCCAGTTTGGGACGTTTTATCTGGATGACAAAGTCTTGGCTGATCAGATTTCAGTTTGGGACAAAGTGCCGATTAAGTTTGTTGCGTTTGATCCAACCCAGAATGATGTGCGGATGCGCAGTTTGTTGAAGGTGCTTAAGAAATGAATGCCTTCGGCGAAAGTACTTAAGCAAAAAAGAAATTAGGTGGATTTCCAATACAGCGGGAAGCCCGGATCGAATACTGTGACGGGCCCATCGGGGGTGTCGATTTTTGGCGCGAATTTCACGGGTTCAGTTTGTTTGGTGAGCGTGATGGTCGCATCGTTCACGGGCAGGCGGTAATAGGCAGGGCCGTTAAGGGACGCAAATTTTTCGAGCGTGACGAGTTTGCCTTGAGCTTCAAATACATGGGCAAGGCAGGACATTGTGTTGGTGGCGGAAAACACGCCTGCGCAGCCACATTCCATCAGTTTGTTTGGATCGGTGTGGGGCGCGCTGTCTGTGCCAAGGAAGAAACGCGGATCGCCTGATGTTGCGGCCCCGACCAATGCAAGGCGGTGGATTTCGCGTTTGGCTACGGGCAGGCAGTAATAATGGGGGCGGATGCCACCTGCGAGGATGTGGTTGCGATTGATGATCAGGTGGTGGGTTGTGATCGTTGCGGCGAGGTTTTTATTCGCCGAACGCACATAATCGACGCCGTCTTTGGTGGTGATGTGTTCTGATATAATACGCAATTCTGGCAGGCGGTTGCGCAAGGGATCGAGCACTGTTTCGATAAAGGCGGCTTCGCGATCGAAAATGTCGATGCTTGGATCAGTTACCTCACCGTGGATACACAGCGGACAGCCAATTTCTGCCATTTTTTCAAGAATATGCATGACGTTGTTAATGTATTTGACGCCAGATGCAGAGTTTGTTGTAGCCCCTGCAGGGTAGAACTTAACGGCGAAGATTAGGCCATCTTTGAAGGCTGCTGCGAGGTCTTCCGGGTCTGTTTTTTCTGTGAGGTACAGGGTCATCAACGGTTGAAAATCTGAGCCTGCTGGCAGGGCGGCCATGATGCGCGCGCGGTAGGCGGCGGCGGCGTTGGCGGTGACCACGGGCGGGATAAGGTTGGGCATGATG
>JASJIO010000048.1:0-7091 GCA_037625035.1 Amylibacter sp. | reverse complement strand
ATTCCTTTGAATACTCAGGTTTGATTGCTTCACGTGACCCTTGGGTCTGATCCTTTTCTTGCAATCGACTAACTATCAATAAACAATCGAAATCCGACACCCCGCTTTTGAGGTTTGTACAGTCATGGCCAATAGAACGCTTCCAAAACTCCTTCAAACACCCGCAGTTCTGCTGTTGTTGGTGTGGATGTTGGTTCCCCTCAGCATGACGCTGTACTTCTCCTTCATCCGCTATGTTCTCAACAGCTTGCGCAAACCCGAATGGACAACGCCAAGCCTTAGCAACTGGCGCGGTTTTGGAAACTACGAATACGTTCTGAACGCCAAAGACTTTTGGTTCGCGATCCAGAACTCCGTGTTCATCGTTGTCAGCATTCTGGTTCTAACAGTCATTCTCGGCCTCGCCATTGCAGTGCTGGTCAACCGCTCCTTTCCGGGCCGTGGCATTGTGCGCGTCCTACTGATCTCGCCCTTCTTTGTTATGCCTGCGGTGAACGGCGTTCTTTGGATCAACATGATCCTTGACCCTGTGCTCGGCCTGCAAGGTATCGCGGTGGGCGGCCTCAACAACCTGATCGATGGCCTGCGCGACGTCCCCGTTCTTGGCTGGTTCTTCTCAATGTGGCCACAGTTGGAACCGATATCGTTCCGCGCAACGCAAACATCTGCTTACGCGGTGATCATGATGGTCACGTGGCAGTGGACGCCGTTTGCAGTTCTGATCTTCATGACGTCACTGCAATCCGAAGACGAAAGCCAGAAAGAGGCGGCGACGTTAGATGGGGCAGGGCCGTGGTCGCAATTTATCAACCTAACCGTGCCCCACCTTGCGCGTCCCATCGCGATTGTGGTGATGATCCAGTCGATTTTCCATCTGTCGCTTTACGCCGAAATTGAAATCGTCAGCCGGGGCAACGGCAACAAAAACCTGCCGTATCTGATTGGCGAATTCGCCAACAACAACATCGGTGCTGCAAGTGCCACGGGCATCTTCGCAGTCATTCTAGCCAACATCATCGCGATCTTCTTGCTTCGCATGGTTGGCAAAAGCTTGATGGATTAAGGGGAAATACAATGGCAACTGTCGCACAACACTCCAAACTCAGCAATATTCTGTGGCCCGTCGTGGCATGGACCGTCGCTATCATCTTCTTCTTTCCGATCTTTTGGTTGGTGTTCACCAGCTTCAAAACCGACGCCGATGCGGTGAAGCCAGAATTCCTGATCTTCTTTACGCCAACGCTCGAAAACTACACCAACATGACGCAAAACTACGACTACTGGAAATTCGCCACGAACTCCGTCATAACATCTGGCTTTGCCACACTGTTCGCTTTGGCCGTCGGTGTCCCTGCGGCCTACGCAATGGCGTTCGATCCCAGCCGTCACACCAAAGATATCCTGATGTGGATGCTGTCGACCAAAATGTTGCCAGCGGCGGCGGTTCTGTACCCAATGACCTTCCTAACGAAGAACGCACTCGGCATCTTTGACACCCATTTCTTGGTTATCTTGGTGCTTTGCCTCGTTAATCTGCCCATCGTGATCTGGATGCTGTTCACCTATTTCAAAGAAATCCCGAAAGAAATCATCGAAGCCAGCAAAATGGACGGCGTGACCACTTGGGGCGAAATCAAAGACATCCTGATCCCGCTCGCCTGGGGCGGCATCGCCTCCACCGCACTTCTGACCTTCATCTTCTGCTGGAACGAAGCTTACTGGACCGTGCGCCTCACAACCTTCAACGCCTCCACACTCTCCACCTTGATTGAGGGCAACCGCGCACCAGAGGGCCTGTTCTTTGGCCGCCTCGCAGCCGTATCCACCGCCGCAATCGCACCCATCGTGGTGCTTGGCTGGTTCTGTCAAAAACAACTGGTCGCCGGCCTAACCTTCGGGGCGGTTAAATGAACCCAGCGCCCACAGATTTGTCAGGCAAAACCGCCCTTGTTACCGGCTCGCTCGGTGGCATCGGTGCGGCGACGGCTGAACATTTGGCAGCACTGGGCGCGACAGTTTACACTACAGATATTAGCGGCGAGGGCGCGCGCCACGAACAATTTGATTTACTAGATGCAGATGGGTTGCAGGCCTGTTGTGATTGGGTGTCTGGGGTAGGGCCAGACATCCTTTTCAACAACGCAGCGCTGTTTGATATGGGCTCTGTGCTCGATGCTGACCTCGCACAATTCGACCGTTTATTCGGCGTCAATGTGCGCGCATTTTACGCCATTTTACAAGCTACCGCCAAATCAATGGTCGCCACTGGCAAGCACGGTTCAATCATCAACCTCGCCTCCCAAGCAGGCCATCGCGGCGAAGCCCTCGTTGCACATTACTGCGCCACCAAAGCCGCTGTCATCAGCTACACACAATCCGCCGCACTCGCGCTTGCGCCTCATAAAATCCGCGTAAATGCCATCTCACCGGGTGTCATCGACACGCCAATGTGGGCTACCGTGGATGCTCTTTTTGCCAAATTTGAAGGCAAAGAACTCGGCCAAAAGAAACGCGAAGTCGGCGAAGCCGTCCCCCTTGGCCACATGGGTGATCCAACTGACGTGGCACGCGCCGCCGTATTCCTTGCCTCTGACCAGTCTGCCTACATGACTGCACAAACCATCGGTGTCGATGGTGGAAATGTGCTGAGGTAGCGCCCATGTCAATTATGGTCCCAAAGATAGAACTTGTTGATCGCACCACGCGCTCCATCCGGTTTTTGCAACACGGCTGGCCCACAGATTTGTGCCGCTGGCACGCCCACGAAGAATACGAATTGCACCTGATCGTGGCGACCCGTGGCAAAGCATTTGTCGGCGATTACATCGGCGAATTTCAGGCGGGCGATCTGTTCCTGACAGGCCCCAATCTGCCGCACAATTGGGTCACCGATACCGTCTGGACCGAGCCCGTTGAAACCCGCGATATGCTGATCCAATTCAGCCATCACAGTTTTGAAAAACTGGCCGAAGGTTTCCCCGAGTTTAACGAGGTGCGCAACATGCTGACCCTCGCGCAGTCGGGCATTCAGTTTGAACGCTTTAACCCGACGTTTGCACGGGGCCACATGGAAGCAATCGCCAGCAACGAAGGCCCAGAACGTATTCTGGCGTTCATCCGTTTTCTTGTCCGCCTTAATGAACACGCCGAAAAAAAGGTGCTGTCTGTGTCCAAGCTGGTTCACCTTAAAGGTGGCAGTAAACACGCCCGCATTGGTGCCGTTGTTGATCATATTGTCGCCAATTTCAAAGACGAATTTTCAGTGTCCCAAGCCGCCGAAATGGCCGCCATGACCGAAGCCACCTTTAGCCGGAATTTTCTGACAGTGACGGGCCATAAATACGTCGAATTTGTCACCAGCATTCGCATTGGCCAAGCCTGCGGAATGCTTTACGCGACGGACAACACAATCGCAGATGTCAGCCACGACGCAGGGTTTCGCAACCTTGCTAATTTCAATCGCCACTTCCTTAAGATGAAGGGCATGACCCCGTCTGAGTTTCGCGATACCGCCCGCAAAGACATGGCAAAACCAATGGATGCCACAACATGAATAGCGCCGCACACGACCCTATCGCCGCGACAAAATACAGCCGCGCAGAGTGCGAAATCGGCGTCGTCCACTTGGGCTTTGGCGCGTTTCACCGCGCCCATCAGGCTGTCTATCTTGATGATTACATGGATAAAACCAACGATTTGCGTTGGGGCATCGCGGCCGTAAATCTGCGCGCAAGTGAGGCAACCCACTTCCAAACCGCACACCAAGATGTTGAACGTCACGACGGGTATTTCCTCAAGGCATTCTCGGCTGACGGTAAAATTTCCCTGCGCCGTGTGCGCAGCCACATCCACTTTGCGGATTGGAGCATTGATCGCTCTGAAACCGAAGCCCTCCTATCCAAATCCTCCGTTCATTTGGTGACAATCACGGTCACCGAAAGCGGTTATTACACCGACCCAAACGGCGATTTGAACCTTGCTGATCCCACAATCGCAGCCGAAAAATCAGGCGGCGTGCCACACAGTGTTTACGGCTATCTTCGCGGCGCATTGCGCTTGCGCCAATCCCAATCTGGTGCTCCGTTAACCATCGCGTGCTGCGACAACATCCGCCAAAACGGCAAAATGCTGCGCCGCAATTTGGGCGCGTATTTAACCGCTTGTGGCGACACGGAATTGGCCGCGTGGGTCGATCAAAATGTCGCCTTCCCCTGTTCAATGGTGGATCGCATCACCCCGCGCAGCCCCGCCGATCTTGGCCCCGAACTTACAGGTTTGGTGGGCGCACCCGTTGCCTCGCCGATCATGGCAGAGGACTTCATTCAGTGGGTCCTCCAAGACACCAACGCGGCGCCAATGCCCGACCTCGCAAAAGCGGGCGTCACCGTCACGCCAGACGTTGATCCGTATGAGGAAACCAAAATCCGCGTGCTAAATGGCGGCCACACCGCGCTGGCCTATTTGGCCGCGCTTGAAGGCATCGAAACCTTTGATGCGGCAATGCGCGCACCTGATTTAAACGCCCATTTCCAAGCGTTCGAAACCCAAGAAGTTCTGCCCGCCATCACCATCGATTTACCGTTTTCAAAAACAGATTATCTGGCTGCAATTGCCGCGCGTTTTGGCAATCGCGCCATCGGTGACACAGTCGCGCGTATCTGCGCTGACGGCATGGCCAAATTTCCGATTTTTATCCGCCCAACGATTGCGGGCTGCCTTTCCCAAGGGATCACACCGACCTTTGCCATCAAAAGCATCGCCAGTTGGTACGTGTTTGCCCGCCATGTCGCGGCAGGTAAAATCCCGTTTGAATATATCGAACCCAGCTGGGACGACCTCAAATCAATGCTGGGCACTGACGCCTTTATCAACAGCGCCCAGCTGTGGGGCGACCTTCCTCAAACTTACCCGATCTTCGCAGAGATCCTGCGACGCGAAATTTCTGAATTGGAGCAAAAATGGCCGGTTTAACCTTACGCGATGTGCGCAAAAGTTATGGCGATACACAAGTTATGCACGGTGTCGATCTTGATATCGAAGATGGCGAATTCGTTGTTTTTGTTGGCCCATCTGGCTGTGGTAAATCCACGCTGTTGCGCATGATTGCAGGGCTCGAAGAAATCTCAGATGGCTCTGTTTCCATCGGGGATCGCGAAGTGAACGACGTCGCTGCCGCCAAACGTGGTGTCGCGATGGTGTTCCAAACCTACGCGCTGTATCCGCACATGAGCGTGTTCAAAAACATGGCATTTGGACTGAAACAGGCCAAAACCGACCCTGCCGAAATTGATCGCCGCGTGAACGCCGCCGCCGAGATTTTGCAGATCACTGATTACCTCGATCGCAGCCCGCGCAATCTGTCTGGTGGTCAACGCCAGCGCGTTGCGATTGGCCGCGCGATTGTGCGTGACCCCGAAGTATTTTTGTTCGACGAACCGCTTTCCAACCTTGATGCGGCCTTGCGCGTTCAAACCCGTCTGGAAATCGCGCGTCTTCACGAACGCCTGAAAACGACGATGATTTACGTGACCCACGATCAGGTCGAGGCCATGACCCTCGCCGATAAAATCGTCGTTTTGCGCGATGGCCGTATCGAACAGGTCGGCTCTCCGATTGATCTGTACGAAAAGCCTGCAAACGCGTTTGTCGCGCAATTCATCGGCAGCCCGAAGATGAACTTTTTCGACGTGGCCGACCTTGCGGAAAACGCGCAAAAACAGCTGTCTCGCCCGATTGATCCGGCCGAACAAATCGGCATTCGCCCCGAACACATGATGGCGTGCAGCGCTGCAAAAGCCACCGTTCAGGGCACTTTGGATTTGGTCGAGAACCTTGGCGAATACGCTTTGGTCCACATGATGAGTGCCAATGGCGCGAGCTTTATTGCCAAGATGAAAAAACCGCCAGCGGTAGAAAAAGGCGGCGTTATTTCCTTCACGGTTAAGCCTGAATTGGTCCATTATTTCGATGCCGCCACTGGTTTGCGCAAAGACACATAGGCCCAAAAATGATCCTATGTTGCGGCGAAGCATTGATCGACATGGTCCCCTCACTCAACGGCGACGGGCAAACGGTTTACGCTCCACTTTCGGGCGGTGCGATCTTTAACACCGCCATCGCTTTGGGCCGATTAGACGTGCCAGTTCAGTTTCTGTCTGGTATCTCCACTGACCTGTTTGGTGAACAACTCGTGCGCGAACTCCATGCCTCAAACGTGGGAACCGCGCCGCTAATCCGTGCCAAACGCCCCACAACATTGGCCTTTGTTGAACTGACGGATGGCCACGCCACCTATACATTTTACGATGAAAATTCAGCAGGCCGCATGATCGAACCCGCCGATCTGCCAGACATCGGATCAGATATCACTGCGCTCTATTTTGGCGGCATCAGTCTGTGCTCTGAACCCGCCGCCAGCACCTATGAAGCCCTCGAAACACGCCACGCTGGCCAAGCAGTCGTGATGATCGACCCCAACATCCGCACCAGTTTTATCGACGATGAACCCGCATACCGCGCCCGCCTTGATCGGATGATCGCACTGGCAGATATCGTTAAAATATCCGACGAAGACTTGGATTGGATCCTACCCGAAAACGTCCCCGTGGAAGAAAAAATCGCAACGCTGCATCAAAAAGGCGCGCCCCTCGTGATCCTAACAAAGGGCAGTGCAGGGGCGTCAGCCTATGCCAGCGGATCTGCCGTAGTAAACGTCGCTGCGCCCAAAGTTATCGTGGCAGATACCGTGGGCGCGGGCGATACATTTAACGCAGGATTCTTGGCGAAACTGTCCACTACTGGCCTGTTAAACAAAGAAAAAATCGCAAAACTATCTGCTACCGACATCACCGCCGCACTCGACTACGCCGCCAAAGTCGCTGCAATCACCGTATCGCGATCAGGTGCAAACCCGCCTTACTTGGCCGAAGTTTAGCCCCCGAATTCCCGCTTAACTGCCGCCGTATGCGCCCCCAAATCAGGCACATCTTTCGCTGTTCCATTCGCCGTGCCAACAGGCAACGCCGCCATTTCGACACGCGCGCCACCGATCACACCCTCTGCATTTGTTAAAAACGGATGCTAGGATAAAT
>JASJIO010000047.1:0-10070 GCA_037625035.1 Amylibacter sp. | reverse complement strand
GGCTGGCACGGCTGGCGTTGCTGCGGGCGCGGTCGGTGTTGCGGCTGGCACGGCGGGCACCGCTGCGGGTAGCGCAGGCACAAAGCCTGGCACAGCGGGTGAGACAAGCGGCGTGTCGGCGACAGCGACAAGCCGAGCAACCACAGTAGGCGGTCCCGAAGCGGGGACAATCGCGGCGGATGCAAGTGACACAACAGCACCTGCGGGCAACTGGACGGGTGTTCATTCAACAGACAAAACGCCGTCGGGTATCATGAGCACGCCAGCAGCGGCAAAAGCACCAGCAGCCAAAAAGGCACCTGCCGCCAAGAAAGCACCCGCCGCAAAAGCACCGACCGCGAAAGCAAAACCGGCCGCGAAAGCCAAAGCTGAGCCAAAAGCGGGGGCAGCGGATGCCAAGCCAACGCTTATGTTAACTGCGGCGCGTGACGGCGGGGCGGATGACCTCAAGCTGATCAGCGGTGTTGGTCCCAAGCTGGAGCAGACGCTCAACGATCTGGGCATCTATCACTTTGACCAAGTTGCGAAGTTCAAGAAGAAGGACATCGCATGGGTCGACGAGCGCCTGCGCTTTAAGGGCCGTATCGAGCGGGATGATTGGATGTCTCAGGCGAAGATTTTGGCCAAAGGTGGCGAGACCGAGTTCTCGAAGAAGAAAAAGACCTGAGGATAGGAGCCGTTCGTGGCAGACAATGACGACAAACTGTCGCGCGACGGACGGCGCCTTGCTCTGGTAAGTGTCGCGGGAGCGTTCGCCTTTATCGGCGTTGAGGCTGCAGGGACCATTTTCGGATGGTCCAATCAAACGATGGGCCTGTTGGAGCTTGGCATTGCTGCCGTGTTCCTGTGGGTATTTATACAAGCATTCAGAATGTGGCGCGCGCGCCAATCTGAGAGAGACGGATGAGCACCATGTTGCAGGACAAAGACCGGATTTTCACCAACATCTACGGCATGCATGATCGCACGCTGAAGGGCGCGCAGCAGCGCGGTCATTGGGATGGCACGGCGGCGATCATCAAGAAGGGCCGCGACTGGATCATCGACGAGATGAAAGCGAGCGGCCTGCGGGGTCGTGGGGGTGCGGGTTTCCCGACGGGTTTGAAGTGGTCGTTTATGCCAAAGGAGAGCGACGGTCGCCCTTCCTATCTGGTGGTGAATGCGGACGAGTCCGAGCCTGGTACATGTAAAGACCGCGAGATCATGCGCCATGATCCCCACACGTTGATCGAGGGCTGTTTGATTGCCAGCTTCGCGATGAATGCAAATGCGTGTTACATCTATATCCGTGGCGAATTCATCCGCGAGCGCGAAGCATTGCAGGCCGCGATTGATGAGGCATACGATGCAGGTTTGGTTGGCAAGAATGCCGCAAAATCTAGCTGGGATTTTGATATCTATCTTGCCCATGGTGCGGGCGCGTATATTTGCGGTGAAGAAACTGCGCTTCTCGAAAGTTTAGAGGGCAAAAAAGGCATGCCGCGCATGAAGCCGCCGTTCCCTGCGGGCGCTGGTTTGTATGGCTGCCCGACAACCGTGAACAATGTGGAATCCATTGCAGTTGTGCCAACTATTTTGCGCCGTGGCGCGAATTGGTTTACTGGGTTTGGTCGTCCAAATAATGCTGGCACGAAGCTGTTTGCATTTTCGGGCCACGTTAATCACCCCTGTGTCGTAGAGGACGCGATGTCCACGCCATTGCGCGAATTGATTGATCGCCATTGCGGTGGCGTTCGCGGTGGTTGGGACAATCTGAAAGCCGTCATTCCTGGCGGCGCATCTGTTCCGTTGTTGCCAAAAAATATGTGCGACGACGCGATTATGGATTTCGATTGGCTGCGCGAGCAACGCTCTGGTCTGGGAACAGCCGCGGTGATCGTGATGGATCAAAACACCGATGTCATCAAAGCAATCTGGCGGTTGTCGGCGTTTTATAAACACGAAAGCTGTGGTCAATGTACGCCGTGCCGCGAAGGTACGGGTTGGATGATGCGCGTGATGGATCGTTTGGTTCGGGGCGAGGCAGAAGTTGAGGAAATCGACATGCTGCTTGATGTGACCAAACAGGTCGAGGGCCACACAATCTGCGCGCTTGGTGATGCTGCCGCTTGGCCAATCCAAGGTTTGATCCGTCACTTCCGCGACGAGATCGAAGATCGGATTAAGCATAAACGTTCAGGTCGTGTCAGCGCCGTTGCTGCCGAATAACAGCTAATCACCCGATTTTTGCATTCTAACACTCCAGCTGGGCAACCACGCTGGAGTTTTTCTTTGACAGCGCGATGGTCTCAAATCGGATCCACTGCAAGGGATGGGCTAAATTGCAGCGCTATCCCAACATATTTTGCAATTGCGCAGAGATTTTGTAGCCTTAGGTTGGTGGCATTAGGCTTTTTGGGTTTATTTTCTAATTGAAACAGGACGGTGAAACAACATGACTGTAAGCCAACCAGCAGGCCACTATTTGGCCGAATTCAACTTTGGGGCGTTAAAACATGATTTTGACGATCCGCGCATTGCTGATTTCAAAGACAATCTCGACCTCGTGAATGGCTTGGCAGAGAATAGCTGTGGTTTTGTTTGGCGGATGTTGAATGACGACATGCAAGATGCGCAACATGATGCCGCAGGTGTATTTGACAGAAATGAACGCACGGCTTCAACTTTATCCGTCTGGGAAGATTTTGAATGCTTGTCCAATTTTGTTTGGAAAACGATTCATCGCAAGTTTTTTGATCGGTGCGCCGAATGGTTTAATGCCGAGGGAAACAGCAATTTCGTGATGTGTTGGGTAGATATTGGCCACCGGCCAACGGTAGAAGAGGCGATGGATCGTTTTAACCATCACAAAATCAATGGTGACACTGATTTTGCTTTCGGTTGGAAGCATTTACAGGCTGGAGTTAAGTGATGTTTCAATACTGAAACAGCCAGCGAGCGCGCCTGTTATTGCATAACAACACACTCTGACCCATTTAAAATTCTAAGAGCGATCACAATTGGTCGATTAAATTGAGGAGATTAAAATGCGTAAGTTCATAATCGCGACGACATTATTTTTGATGGCAGGCCCTGTATCGGCGAAGCCACCGCTGCGCGAGGTGCAATCAATTAATGATGGTTTGCTAGTTGTTGGGATCGCGGATAAAATTCGAAAAAATTGTGACAGTATTTCGGGTAACATTTTTAAAGGCATTGCGCGGCTGCGCTCTATACACAAGTCAGCTTTGAAAATGGGATATAACAAGGAAGAAATCGAAGCTTTCGTAGATGATCGTGCGGAAAAAGACCGTTTGAAAGATCGGGGGCGGGCTTATCTAACAGCAAATGGTGCGAGCCTGAACAAGCCAGAAACGATCTGTGCTTTGGGGCGCAAAGAGATTGCGATGCAGAGTTCGATTGGCACGCTGTTGTACGAAAATTAACCGAGCAAAATACTCAGAATAACCAAAATTCATGTATCTGAACCATTTCGCGGCTCACGAGGTTGCGAAATGAAAATAAGTGCGAATTTTGCCCCCAAAATTGCGTTTCTTTGGTTGAGGCTTTGGCCATCCTACGGTAATTGATCCCGAGGCGGTTGTTGACCGCCTTTCATAGAAGACAAGCCCAGAGCGAAACCCGCTCGACTTGGGAGGCGGCATGACCGATTTGCGCAAAATCATCATTGACGAGACCGAAGTGGAAGTGGATGGTGCGATGACGCTCATCCAAGCCTGCGAAGTTGCTGGCGTTGAAATCCCACGGTTCTGTTATCACGAACGTTTGTCCATCGCGGGCAACTGCCGCATGTGTCTTGTCGAAGTTGTCGGCGGCCCACCAAAGCCAGCCGCAAGCTGTGCGATGCAGGTGTGTGATTTGCGCCCTGGCCCAGAAGGGCAGCCGCCAGTTGTAAAGACAAGATCACCAATGGTGAAAAAGGCCCGTGAAGGGGTCATGGAGTTTTTGCTGATCAACCACCCGCTGGATTGCCCGATTTGCGATCAAGGTGGCGAGTGTGATTTGCAAGATCAAGCCATGGCGTATGGCGTTGATTTTTCCCGTTTTCGCGAACCAAAACGTGCTGTTGATGATCTGGATCTAGGTCCGCTTGTTGGCACACAAATGACCCGCTGCATTTCGTGTACGCGTTGTGTGCGTTTCACCAGCGAAGTCGCAGGCATCACCCAAATGGGTCAAACAGGCCGTGGTGAAGATTCTGAAATTACGACCTATCTGAACCAAACATTGGATTCAGAACTTCAGGGTAACATCATCGATTTGTGCCCTGTTGGCGCGCTGACCTCCAAGCCTTACGCCTTTACTGCGCGGCCTTGGGAATTGAAAAAAACCGAAACGATCGATGTGATGGATGCGCTTGGCGCAAATATCCGCGTAGATACCAAAGGCCGCGAAGTGATGCGGATTATGCCGCGCAACCATGACGGTGTGAACGAAGAGTGGCTGTCTGATAAATCACGTTTTGTTTGGGATGGCTTGCGTCGTCAACGTTTGGATCGCCCTTACATCCGTGAAAATGGGAAGCTGAAGCCAGCGACTTGGGACGAAGCATTTGCTGCGATCAAAGTTGCTGTTGAAGGCAAAAATGTTGCTGGCTTGATCGGTGATTTGGTCAGTGCTGAAGCAGCGTTTTCTTTGAAGCAGTTGGTTGGTTCACTCGGTGGCCAAGTTGAATGCCGCGTTGATGGTGCGAAACTACCAGCAGGCAATCGTTCGGGTTATGTTGGAACGGCGACAATCGAAGATATCGATGCTGCTGCGATGATCCAACTTATCGGCACTAATCCACGTGCGGAGGCACCTGTGTTGAACGCGCGTTTGCGTAAAGCATGGATCAATGGCGCAAATATTGGTTTGGTTGGTGAAGCTGTCGATCTGACCTATGATTACGCACATGTTGGCACGGATAAATCTGATCTTGATGCGCTGGTGTCCAAAGATTTTGGCGCTGTAAAAGACCAAAACTCGCTGGTTATTGTCGGGCAGGGCGCCTTGCAAGGTGCGGATGGCGCAGATGTTTTGGCGTCTGCAATGGCTTTGGCCGAAAAAACAAACAGTAAATTTATGCTTCTGCACACTGCCGCTGGCCGTGTTGGCGCAATGGATTTGGGCTGTGTGTCTGACGGGGATGCAGATACATTGGTCACGGGGGCTGATGTGGTTTTCAACATGGGTTCGGATGAGGCAACTATCGCCGATGGCCCGTTTGTGATTTACCAAGGCAGCCACGGGGATCGTGGCGCGCACTGCGCTGATGTGATCCTGCCAGGTGCAGCCTACACCGAAGAGTCTGGTATTTTTGTGAATACGGAAGGTCGCCCACAAATGAGCGCGCGCGCTGGTTTTGCACCGGGCGATGCTCGCGAAAACTGGGCCGTTTTACGTGCTTTGTCTGCTGAATTGGGTCAAACCCTGCCGTTCGATAGCTTATCCGCCCTGCGTGCAGACATGTTTGCGCAAGCCCCACATCTGGGTGCAATTGACCAGGTGCCTGAAAATGTATGGACGCCAATTAAGGGCAAGAAACTGAAAAAAGGTGTGTTGGTAAATGCGATTACCGAACATTATCAGACAAACCCAATCGCCCGTGCCAGCCAAGTGATGGCGGAACTTGCGTCTAATGCATCCGCGCGTAAAGTGGCGAAATTGGCAGCGGAGTAATTGGTGAAAATGGCAGCCCTAATATCCACCTGCGCGGCACTTGCTGCTTGCACTCCGGCACAATCGCCAGAGGTGGATCCGGCTGTCTTTGCGCCAAAATACGGTTCAATCGACCCCAAACTATTGGATGGCGATTTGGTCAGCTTTGATGTGGAAATGATGGGCGCACGCGACGATAACGATGTGATTGCGTTCAATGATTGTGTTGAGGCGCAATACGCATTGATCCGTGGCGCAGGATTTGTGCGCCGTGTCCGCAACGATGTAAAACTCAAACGTGGCATTTGGACGAGGACAGGGATTTACACCTTGTCAGAATTCCACCCAGGCGGCGTTATTTCAATAGATGCAGAAGTCACGGCAGCTGAATGCCGTGCTAACAACATACCGACGGTTTAGAGGCGACTCATGGACGGATTTTTTGCAACGAACTTAGGCACACTGGTGATAGTCATCGCACAGTGTTTGCTTGTGACGGCATTTGTTATGATCAGCTTGCTGTTCCTTGTTTATGGGGATCGTAAAATTTGGGGTGCGGTGCAAATGCGGCGCGGTCCAAACGTGGTTGGCCCTTGGGGGCTGCTGCAAACGGTTGCTGATGCGGCCAAATACGTTTTCAAAGAAGTTCTGATCCCTGCTGGGGCTGATAAAGCTGTCTTTCTGATGGCGCCTTTGGCATCTTTTGTGCTCGCACTTATTGCATGGGCGGTTATTCCGTTTTCCGAAGACATGGTTTTGGCCAACCTTAACGTGGCTGTTCTGTACATCTTTGCCATTGGCTCGCTTGAAGTGTACGGCGTGATCATGGGGGGGTGGGCTTCAAACTCCAAATATCCGTTCCTTGGCTCGCTGCGTTCTGCCGCTCAAATGATCTCCTACGAGGTCTCGATCGGCTTTATCATCATCGGTATTATCATCTCGACTGGCTCGCTCAGCCTCGTGGATATCGTTAAGGCGCAAGAGGGTAACTGGGGCCTGTTCAATTGGTATTGGTTACCGCACTTACCGATGGTATTCCTTTTCTTTATCAGCGCCTTGGCGGAAACAAACCGCCCACCGTTCGACTTGCCCGAAGCGGAATCTGAACTGGTTGCTGGGTACCAAGTAGAATATTCATCAACGCCGTTCCTGTTGTTTATGGCTGGCGAATACATCGCGATTTGGTTGATGTGCGCACTAACATCCATCTTCTTCTTTGGCGGTTGGTTGTCCCCAATTCCGGGTATTCCAGACGGCGCGTTGTGGATGTTGTTGAAGATGTCATTCTTCTTCTTCCTGTTCGCAATGGTGAAGGCGATTGTACCACGCTACCGCTATGATCAATTGATGCGGATCGGTTGGAAAGTATTCCTGCCAATGTCTCTTATCTGGGTCGTGATTGTATCAATCCTCGCATTCACAGATGGCGACGAACGTAACCTCGGCGGCATGTGGGCGCGCTGGGAAGTGGAGGCATCAAACTAATGGCTTTTGATTACGCACGCGCAACGAAATATTTTCTGTTGCAAGACTTTGCACAGGGCATGAAGCTGGGTCTAAAGTATTTCTTCCGTCCCAAAGCAACGTTGAACTATCCACATGAAAAGGGGCCTTTGTCCCCGCGTTTCCGTGGTGAACACGCGCTGCGTCGCTATCCAAACGGCGAAGAACGCTGCATCGCCTGTAAGCTGTGCGAAGCGATTTGCCCTGCGCAGGCGATCACAATTGATGCGGAACCACGCGACGACGGTTCGCGCCGTACCACACGTTATGACATCGACATGACCAAATGTATTTACTGCGGTTTCTGCCAAGAAGCCTGCCCAGTTGACGCAATTGTTGAAGGCCCAAATTTCGAATTCGCAACTGAAACTCGCGAAGAGCTGTTTTACGACAAAGACAAGTTGCTCTCAAACGGGGATCGCTGGGAAGCCGAGATCGCACGCAACATCGAAATGGATGCACCATACAGATGAGTGATTTTTCCAAAATGTTCGAAGGTTTTATGAAGCAAGGTCAAGAAATGGCCGAGCAGATGGGTAAGGATTTTTCCAAGAACCAATCCGTTTGGCTGGAATCTGCTAAAGATATGATGCCTGATGGGATGGCTGACATGGCGCAGGGGCTGGTTGGCGAAGGCATTGATGGAAAAACACGTGCTTTGGTAACCGTTGCGGGCCTTACGGCCAAAGGCGCAGAAGATTCGGTAGCAATCACGACCGCGATCAATGCAGCCAAGGCAGCGGGCGCGTCCAAGCGTGAAATCACTGAAACAATTCTACAAATGACAGCCATTGGTGCCGTTACTGGTGTTCCCAAGGCAATGATGGCGGCAATGGCCGCTTTCTCCACGGATGGAGGGTCCTCATGAACGTTACGGCAATGGCATTTTACCTTTTTGCGCTCACTGGTGTTGGCTCTGGCCTGCTGGTTGTGGTGGCGCGCAACCCTGTCCACTCGGTTTTGTGGTTGATCCTTTCGTTCTTTTCGGCGGCCGGCCTGTTCGTTCTCATGGGCGCGGAATTCGTCGCCATGCTGCTCGCGATTGTTTACGTGGGCGCAGTTGCGGTGCTGTTCTTGTTCGTTGTGATGATGCTCGATGTGGATTTCGCCGAACTTAAAGGTGGGATGCAACGTTATATGCCGCTCGGACTTTTGATCGGGTTGATCCTGTTGGTCGAACTTGGCCTTGTTTATGGTCACTGGAATGTCGCTGACAGCGCGCAAGCCCTGCGTCAATCGCCAACACCCGCGATTGAAGACACGCATAACACGCTTGCGCTGGGGCAGTTGATCTACACTGATTACATCTACCTGTTCCAAGCATCCGGCCTGATCCTGCTGGTCGCCATGATTGGCGCGATTGTTCTAACACTGCGTCACCGCGACGATATCAAACGCCAAAACGTCATCCAACAAATGCACCGCGACCCAGCTGTTGCGATGGAGCTGAAAGACGTCAAACCAGGGCAGGGGTTATAAGCATGATTTCCCTCGAACATTACCTCACTGTTGCTGCGATGCTGTTTGTGATTGGCATTTTCGGTATTTTCCTGAACCGCAAAAACGTGATAGTTATCTTGATGTCGATTGAGCTGATGCTCTTGGCTGTGAATATCAATCTTGTGGCGTTTTCTGTGCATCTTGGTGATCTGGTTGGCCAGATTTTCACGCTATTTGTATTAACCGTTGCCGCCGCTGAGGCTGCCATCGGGCTTGCTATACTTGTTTGTTTTTTCCGTAACCGTGGCACGATCGCGGTGGAAGATGTGAATGTGATGAAGGGGTAACTGACCTATGGAAACAATTATCCTCTTTTCCCCACTAGTGGGCGCACTGATTTGCGGCTTCGGGTGGAAGTTCATTGGTGAAACGGCTGCGACTTATGTCTCAACTGGGTTCTTGATGTTGGCGGCCGCGCTGTCTTGGGTGATCTTCTTTACCTACGATGCGCACGACGGCGTTGATGTTATCACGCTCTTTAAATTCATCGAAAGTGGCTCACTTTCAACGGACTGGGCCATTAGGATTGACCGCCTTACGGCAATTATGTTGGTTGTTATCAACACGGTATCTGCGCTCGTTCATATGTATTCAATTGGCTACATGGCCCATGACGTAAACTTCAAAGAGGGCGAGAGTTATCGTCCTCGCTTTTTCGCGTATCTGTCGTTCTTTACCTTTGCCATGCTGATGCTGGTCACGTCTGACAATCTGTTGCAGATGTTCTTTGGCTGGGAAGGCGTGGGCGTCGCGTCTTACCTTTTGATCGGTTTTTACTATCGCAAACCATCTGCAAATGCGGCGAGCATCAAAGCGTTCGTTGTGAACCGTGTTGGCGATTTCGGCTTTGCGCTTGGCATCTTTGGCCTGTTTTACCTAACAGACAGTATCAATTTCGCAGAAGTCCTCGATCCTAAGAACGCACATCACTTGGCTGAAACAAAGATGATGTTTCTCAGCTGGGAAATGAACGCGCTTGAGATCATTACGTTCCTGCTGTTTGTCGGCGCGATGGGTAAATCTGCGCAACTTTTGCTGCATACTTGGCTGCCTGATGCGATGGAAGGGCCGACACCTGTATCTGCGCTTATCCACGCCGCGACAATGGTTACCGCTGGCGTGTTTATGGTGTGTCGACTGTCGCCACTGATGGAATACGCAACCTTTACGCCGAATTTCATTGTGTTTGTCGGCGGCACGACAGCGTTTTTCGCGGCTACCGTTGGTCTTGTTCAAAATGACATCAAACGTGTGATCGCCTATTCAACCTGTTCGCAGCTCGGCTATATGTTCGTGGCTGCTGGTGTTGGTGCGTATCCTGTTGCGATGTTCCACTTGTTCACACACGCTTTCTTTAAGGCGATGTTGTTCTTGGGCGCGGGCTCGGTGATCCACGCGATGCACCACGAGCAAGACATGCGCAATTA
>JASJIO010000046.1:0-11150 GCA_037625035.1 Amylibacter sp. | reverse complement strand
CGCCTTTAATCAGGTTCAGCTGCGGGTCAAACTCATCCGCGCCATCGATGGTCAAATCCAACCACTTCACTTGATCGAGCGTGAAAACATCAATCGCAACATCCCGCGCCAGCTGCGCCGTGCGGTTCGATGTCGGAACGGCTTTAATCTTTAAACCCTCATCGCGCACCAATTCGCCCAGAATCTTAACCAGCCACGCAGCCGTTGATCCCGTACCCAACCCAACGCGCATCCCGTCTTCTACATAATCAACCGCGCGTTTTGCGGCGACAAACTTGGCTTTATCAATGGGGGAAAACTCGCTGCTCATAACGTACCTTTTTTGGGTTAGAGGTTTGGACCCTGTATAAAACGTTCTGTGCCCTGCTGCGAGTGTGAAATGTATCGAAATTCGCGTTTTTTCGCTGCGAATTCTGAAGCGATGGCCCTTTGCATCCATTATATGTCGGATACGGCCATTCAATTGGTTGCGCGCTTGCGTAAACGAACATCAAACCAGCAGGATAACCGCCATGTTTCTCAGCATCTTCGAAATCTTCAAAGTGGGCGTTGGCCCGTCATCCTCCCACACCATGGGCCCAATGACGGCCGCGTCTATGTTCTTGGACAAACTGAAAGCCGAAAACATTAACGCCACAGCACTTGGTGGCTCCTTGCACGGCTCCCTTGCGTTTACAGGTATCGGCCACCGCACAGACCGCGCCATTGTGCTTGGCCTTGATGGCTTTACCCCAGATAACTTTGATCCAGACGCCGCCAAAATGGCCGAAGACCGCATCACCACCCATAAAATCGTCAAGCCAGAAGGCCACCCAGAATACACCTTTGATCCAGCCACCGACCTGATCTTTGATTACGGCACCATCCTTACAGGCCACGCCAACGGCATGAAGTTGTGGGCCAAAGACGAACACGGCGCGATCCTAGTGGAACAAATCTATTATTCCATCGGGGGCGGATTTGTCGCCACCGCCGAGGAAATGGAACAGGTCGAGGCCGAACAAGGCGCAATCCCGGATGAGGTCCCCTTCCCGTTCAAAAATGCCGACTACATGATAGATATGGCCAAAAAATCGGGCAAATCCATCGCACAGATGAAATGGGAAAATGAATTGTTCCGCTCTGGTCCAGAAAATCTGCGCGAACGGATCATGCGCATCTGGCACGTCATGAACACCTGCATCAACAAGGGCTTAGTCACGGGAGGCATTCTTCCAGGTGGCCTAAACGTGAAACGCCGCGCCATGGGCATCCATGATCAATTACAGGCCGAACAGGGCAAAAACCTAACACCGCCCCACGTCATTAACGACTGGATCGCCACCTACGCGATGTCGGTAAACGAAGAAAACGCCGCAGGTGGCCAAGTCGTCACCGCGCCCACCAACGGTGCCGCAGGCGTGGTTCCCGCAACAATCCGTTATTACCTCGACCACGTACCAACCGCCAAAGAAAGCGACATCGTCGATTTCCTGCTAACCGCCGCTGCAATCGGGGGCATTATCAAGAACAACGCCTCCATCTCTGGCGCCGAAGTTGGCTGTCAGGGCGAAGTCGGCTCTGCCTCTGCCATGGCCGCCGCTGGATTATGCGCAGTTTTGGGCGGCACACCCCAACAAGTCGAAAACGCAGCCGAAATCGCGCTGGAACATCACCTCGGCATGACCTGCGATCCGATCAGAGGCTTGGTCCAAGCTCCCTGCATCGAACGCAACGGCCTTGGCGCTATCAAAGCGGTTTCCGCCGCCTCCCTATCCATGCGCGGTGACGGCACACACCTTGTCTCCCTTGATGCCTGCGTGGAAACAATGCGCCAGACAGGCCACGATATGTCCGAAAAATACAAAGAAACCTCGCTCGGTGGATTGGCGGTTAACTTACCCGCGTGCTGATCCCGTGTGCGCGGCACACCCCATTGATCGCGTCCTTCAACAGATGTTTGGGCAGGATCATCAGCATATCACCCGACAGGATCTGCACGTTCATGTCCCCGCCCACGGCAGCGTTGGAACAGCCTATCTGTCCGTTGGGCTGAAACGCCAATCCGTCCAGCGCCCACGTTAACCCAGTGCTGCGCGCATCGCAGGGCGACATCGGGAACAGCGAAACACGATCCCCACCACACAACCTTAACGATAGCATTTTGGGCGCTCTAAAAACCACATCTTGCTCTCCGATCAACACCACACAGCGATCTCGCACCATAGAAAGGGCATTAAAGGCCGCCAGTTGATGATCAATACGCCCACCTAAAAACCCAACACCCAGAACAACCTTTGCGAGTGTGTTTATCAGACACTTTTCAAAGTCCGTTGAATTCTGATCATCCACAAACACCATCGGCACATCCAACGCGGTCGCGCTCAACACCTCAACACTGTCCAGATCACCAAGTATCGCATCAGGTTTGATATCCCAGTCAAAGGCGATATTTGCACCCCCATCTGCGGCCACTAAAACGGGCGCGATATCCATTGCAAGGCGCAAGTCGGATTTATCGACTGAACCACCGCCCAATAATGTCATCATTGCGGCGTTGTGTACAATTTGCGGTAACTTATCCACATTGGTTCCTAATCATGCCCAATCAGCGTTTTTTTTACGTCTTCATGCTTTTTTTAACGTTTTTTCCTAGGTTGTCCGCATGTGCAAGGCTAAATTAACCATAGTAACAATGTAAAAACGAGTAGTAGAGTTAAATATGGAATCGCAAAACAAAGTAATGACAGTGTCCTACGGGACGTTCTCTTGTACACTGGATGGTTTTGACGATCCGTTCAAAACAATGCAATTGGTTTCGGAATATTTCCGAAAACTCTCTTCAGAGGACCGTTACTTTGGCGGCGAACCCCTCCAACCAGATCACAACGCACTGCACCGTAACGCCCAAGATGCGAACCCGTATAAGCTAGACGCCGAAGTTACAGATACAGGGGTAACGCTACGCAAAGCCGATATTGAGGACGCGCCTCAGCAAAAAGCTGAAATCATCAGCAACGCGCCTGCCCCTGAAAAAGCACCCGTAGAAGAAGAAACCGCACCGCTCTTTGCCTCTAAACGCGCAGCACCTCAGCTCATCGCAGAGATTGTAGAAGATGTTACCGTTGAGGAAACACCAGAGGTTGAACTCGACATCGCCTCTTTCGTAGAAGCAGCCATGTGCTCCTCGCGTCGCGGTTCATTAGAATCTGGCGAAACAGAATCTGAAAAATCAGCAGCAGAAATGCTCGCTGAAGAAGACGACGAAAACGACATCGTCAATCAAACTGCCGAGTTGGAAGCGATCAAAGCGCAAATCAAAGAAGATGTTATAGCGGTTGAAGAAACGCCAGTAGCAGACGAAAAAGCGCCAGAAAAACGCGCAGCTGTAAATGCCGTGATCAATACGGACGATATCCAGCGCGAAGAAGAAGCATTGGAACGTTTGTTGGAAACAACAAACACCAAAATGGATAATCCAGCACACGCCCGTAAATCCAACGCTCTGGAACGCCTCAAAGCGGCGGTTGCCGCAACCGAAGCAGAACGTCGCCTGCGCTCTGACCCAGAAAAAAAACCACGCCCCAAGATCCAAGACCGCGGCAGGCCTGCAGAGTTTAAATTTCGCATGAGCGATTTACGGCGCGGTCACGAAGAGGTGGTTAAAATCTCTCGTCCAAAATCGAAGAAAACCGGCGAACGCCCACGCGGCGCCTTTGCAACCCTAATCCTTGGCAATGACCAACGTGTTGGCTCTAACGACGCTGCGGAGGCAGCCGCCACTGGAAAAAAGCTCGGGGCTGACGGCCAGCAAACAGCCGCACAAACAACACCAACAGAACGCGCCAAACCAGCATTGAAAATCGTGCGTCCAAATGGCGACAATGCAGTGCGTGGAACGATTAAAAAATCTGGCTTTGCTGGGTTTGCAGAAAAAATCGGTGCCAACTCGCTTCACGAACTCCTCGAAGCCTCCGCCGCGTATCTTGCAATCGTAGAAGACGAACCACGTTTCAGCCAAGATCGTATTTTTGAAAACCTCGGCGATTATTTGTCCCAAAATGAAGTATATACCGAGGCCGCAAATCGCTCTTTAAACCTGCTCATGCGCGATGGTCGTATTTTACGGGTGAAACAAGACAGCTACACGATTTCAAAATCAGCCAAGCACGGTTTCAAAGACCGCATGGCAAGCTAGCCCAAACCAAATCCTCAAGACTTTAGGCTTGCATCACGCGGGCCTTTTTCTTGTGGTGAACGCCGCCATCATGGTGTTAACTCGTCCCCATGAAGACCTTCGACACCATCATCATCGGCGCAGGATCCGCTGGCTGCGTTCTAGCCAATCGGCTTGGCTCGGATACGTCGCGATCTATTTTGATAATCGAATCTGGCCCCCCTGATCGCGACCTGATGATCCACATCCCTGCAGGTGTGTACCGCGCGTGGCAGGACCCGAAAATCAACTGGAATTACCAAACACAAGCTGATCAAAAAATACACAATCGCAACATTTTTATGCCACTTGGCAAAGTTTTAGGCGGTTCTTCTAGCATAAATTCGATGGTCTACATGCGCGGTCACCCACTTGACTACGATGCCTGGGCAAGTGATCACGACCTACCCGATTGGAGTTACGCACACTGCCTACCCTACTTCAAAGCCGGCGAAACCAGTGATCGTGGCGCAGATGATTATCGCGGTGGATCAGGCCCGCTCGGCGTGTCCAAGGGCACCTATGACAACCCGCTTTTCGACGCCTTCATCGCGGCGGGCGAACAAGCGGGCCAAGGGCAAACACAAGATCCAAACGGGTTTAATCCCGAAGGCGTTGCACGATTAGATGCCACACGCAAAAAAGGCGCGCGCTGTTCTGCCGCCGTCGCCCATTTACGCCCTGCCCTTAAACGCGGGAATGTCTCGGTGCTAACGCGCGCCCACGTTAACCGTATCCTGTTAAACGGCACGAAAGCCGAAGGCGTTAAATACACATTTCATGGCGAACATCACACCGCCTTTGCGCCCGAAATCATCCTTTCAGGCGGGGCAATCAACTCGCCACACCTGCTCATGCTCTCAGGCATCGGCCCCACAGATCATTTGGCGCAAAACGACATTTCGTGCGCGCTAAACTTACCAGGTGTCGGCCAAAACCTCATGGATCACGCAAATTTCATCCTCCAATTCGAAAGCCTCAAACGCTTTCCCATCCATAAAATTGACCACCCGATCCGAAAAGGGTTGGCAGGCGCACAGTGGCTTTTCACCCGCACAGGCGTCGCGACCAGTAATATCTGGGAGGCAGGCGGCCTCATCCGCTCCTGCGAAACGGCCGATTATCCAGACCTGCAATACCACTTCGGCCCTGTCGGTTTCGAATACAACGCTGATAAAATCACCCTAAACCAAGCCTTCGCCATTCACGTCGATCTATTGCGGCCCAGATCGCGTGGCGAAATTCGATTAAGCACTTCAGAAAAACACACCAACCCATTGCTGTATTTCAATTATCTTGACAAAATCCAAGACCTAAACGACCTCGTTAAAGGCATCAAAAAAACCCGCGATCTGGTCTCCCAACCAGCATTTAAACACCTCACAGGCCAAGAAATGTTCACAAGTGCCGACGCAAAAACAGACGATGAAATCGCAAATTGGATACGCCACAACGTCGAAACCGATTTCCACCCGTGCGGAACTTGCAAAATGGGAACCGACAATATGGCCGTCACCGATGATCAAGGCCGCGTCCACGGCACAACAGGCTTGCGCGTTGTCGACGCATCCTTGTTCCCAATGATCCCAAGCGGCAATTTAAACGCCCCAACCCAAATGCTCGCCGCTAAAATCGCAGATAAAATCACAAAAACACCGCCCCTTCGTCCCTTCCACGCTAAGTTCGCCTTCCAATGATCAATTTTATCCTCGCTTGCCTGTTCATTCTTTCCACCCCCGGCCCTGGTGTGCTTTCCACCGCAGGCCTTGGCGCAGCCTACGGATTTCGCGCAGGTCTCGCCTATATCGCAGGGCTGTTAATTGGATCAAACCTCGTCATGTTCGCCGTCGTCAGCGGCCTCGCCACCCTTGTTTTCCAATTCAACGGCCTGCGCATCGCACTGCTGATCGCCTCCACCGCCTATCTGCTGTACCTCGCCGCACGCATCGCATTTGCAGGCAGCAAAGTCGCGTTTATTCGCGCAGAGAAACAGCCCGGATTCTGGGCCGCCGTCACCCTGCAGATCATCAACCCAAAGGCATATGTCGTTGGAACCACAATGTTTTCAGGGTTTTCAATCTATCCAGACGCATTGGTAACCGAGGTGATCGTCAAAATGATCATCCTCAACACCATCTGGATTCCGGTGCATTTCGCGTGGCTTTACGCAGGCGCTTCGTTGAAAAAACTCAACCTAACGGACACCACACAAAAGGCCATCAACATCTTCATGGCACTGGCAATGTTGGCCGTCGTCGGCCTCGCGGCATTCTCAACCTGATTATTCGGCGTTTGCATCTGCGCGCGACATACCAGCCACGTCTTGGGCCAAAACCGCTTCCATAAATGCGGTGATATCCCCGTCCAAAACACCCTTTGTATCGGATGTTTCAAAATTCGTGCGCAAATCTTTAACCATTTGATAAGGCTGCAAAACATAAGATCGAATTTGGTTCCCCCAACCCGCATCCCCTGCGTTTTCATGCACTTCATTTACCAGCGCAGATCGTTTATCCAACTCAATCTGATAAAGGCGCGATTTCAACGCTTTCATAGCAATATCGCGGTTCTGGTGCTGCGATTTCTCGGAACTTGTCACAACAATTCCTGTGGGCGCGTGGGTAATCCGCACAGCCGAATCCGTGGTGTTCACGTGCTGCCCCCCCGCACCCGATGAACGGTAGGTATCAATACGAATGTCGCTTGGGTTCACGTCAATTTCGATGCTCTCATCCACAACCGGATACACTTTCACCGACGTAAACGACGTGTGCCGTTTGGCAGCACTGTCAAACGGGGAAATGCGAACCAGCCGATGCACACCGCTTTCTGATTTCAACCAACCATAGGCATTGTGACCCGAAATTTTATACGACGCAGATTTCAACCCAACCTCATCGCCAGATTGCTCCGATTGCACCTCAACCGAATAGCCCTGCTTTTCCGCCCACCGCACATACATCCGTGCCAACATTGCCGCCCAATCACAGCTTTCCGTGCCACCCGCCCCTGCGTTAATCTCCAAAAACGTGTCGTTGGCATCGGCTTCACCGTTCAACAACGCTTCCAGCTCTTTTTGGGCCGAAACCTTCGCCAGCTTTTTGATCGCCTCTTCGGCCTCGGACACAACATCTGCATCCTCTTCCATCTCGCCCAACTCAATCAGCTCAATGTTATCCGCTAATTCTTGTTTCAGGCCAGAAAACGTATCAATCGCGTCCACCAAGGCTTGTCGCTCGCGCATCAATTTCTGGGCTTTGTCAGGATCATTCCACAAATCAGGGTCTTCAGACATCGCATTGAATTCTTCCAAGCGATGCTCCGCCGTGTCCCAATCCATGCGCTGCATTAGCAACTCAAGCGAGTTCTCGATGTTTGACGTAATATTTTCGATTTCTGCGCGCATGGGTCTGTCCTTGATAATCACTTTTTAGATACAACCGCAAATGCGCGGCGTCCACCCGTTACCGCTCCGCCTCTTTAGCCGCCATAAATGCAGCCAAACGGGACAATCCTTCACGAATATCGCTGTTCGATCGGGCATAGGAAAACCGAATGGTTAGATGCCCACGAACAGGATCAAAATCCAATCCTGGCGTCACTGAAACACCCGCTTCACGCAAGATTTCCGCACAAAACGCAGCACTGTCATCCGCGTGGCGCGACACATCTGCATAAACATAAAACGCGCCATCAGGTGGTGCGATCTGATCAAACCCCATTAACGGTAACTGCTCTAACATCAGCCTGCGGTTTTCCGCATAAACCGCGAAATTCGTGCTCAATTCGTCCTCAGCCTCCATCGCGCCGAGTGCAGCAACCTGCGCAGCATGGGGCGCACAAATAAACATGTTTTGCGCCAATCGTTCCACGGTTCGCACATGGCTTTGGGGTACAACCATCCAACCAATACGCCACCCCGTCATAGAAAAATACTTGGAAAACGAATTGATCACGAACACCTCGTCGCTCACCTCAAGCGCGGAAATTGCGCACCCATTATATTGAATTCCATGATAAATTTCGTCAGAAATGAACGCGATATCGCGCTCAGCGCAATGATCCATCAAAACCTTCAACGCTCCCCAATCCAGCATCGTGCCAGACGGGTTCGCAGGCGATGCAACCAACAACCCTGCCAAATCCTCTATCGCCGCTACATCGGCCAGCACAGGCTGAAACCGATCCTCAGCCCGCGTTTGAATGCCCACAGGCTCTAACGACAACGCTTTCAAAATATTGCGATAACTCGGATACCCGGGTTCGCCAATCGCAACCTTTTCGCCCTGATCAAACAACGCCGTAAACGCCAACGCAAACGCCGCCGATGACCCTGCCGTCACCACAATTCGACTGGCTGGCACATCAACACCATACCAATCTGAATACAGTTTCGAAATCCGCTCGCGCAGATCAATCCGCCCCAGCGCAACAGTATACCCCAGCGCATCTTTATCCATTTCGGCAACCAACCGCTCACGCGCAGCACGTGGCGCCGCCGTCCCTGGTTGCCCAACTTCCATATGGATAATCGAGCGTCCAGCGGCCTCTTCCAGCCGGGCAGCCTCCATCACATCCATCACAATAAAGGGATCAACCTCACCTCGGCTTGAACTTCGCAACAAAACTCTCCTAAACTGGGCTTGCACGCGGGTTGTCTCAGGCACACCGCCCCCCGTCAATAGGCCGAAAGTAGACATCATGTTGCGCCGTCTTTTCTTATGCATTATCATCATTTTGCAAATCCAATGGGTCGCTGCACAAGGGCTGATACGGGACGCAGAAATCGAACGCACGCTCAAACTGGTCCTGCAACCTTTGCAAAAATCCGCAGGCATCGGTGGCGCGCGAGTCGATATTTTCATCGTCAATGACCGCTCGCTTAACGCGTTTGTGGCAGGCGGCAATAGCATATTCCTGAACACGGGCCTGATCCGCAAGATGAAAAATGTTGAAATGTTACAGGCTGTTATGGGTCATGAACTCGCACATATCACCCAAGGTCACCTCTCTGCACGCGCTGGAACCCTTGCATCTGCACGCACCGCTTCGGGCATTGGCTTGGCCATCGGCGTCGCTGCTGCAGCCGCCTCAGGCTTCTCGGGAGCAGGCGTTGGCCTCGTCGCTGGATTACAAGAAAGCGTGCGCCGCTCCGTTTTTGCCTTTTCCCGCTCCCAAGAAAGCGCGGCAGATCGCGCCTCTATTCGCTACCTGAAAAGCGCGGGGATTTCGCCCCAGGCAGGCGTTGATGTCCTTAACATTTTTCGGGGCCAAGAAGCCCTCACAATCAATCGCCAAGACCCATACGTCCTGACCCATCCACTGACCTCCGAACGCATTTCGCGCATGAAAGCAGCCGCCAGCGCCTTCAAAGACGCGCCTTCAAAACAATCTGCCGACATCGATTATTGGTACGCGCGCATGATCGTGAAATTCAACGGCTTCATCGGCAATCCTAGCTACAATCTGCGCCGCATCAAAAAATCTGACAAAGGCGAGCTGCAAACTTTGGCCCGCGCCATCGCCTATCACCGCCAACCAAAACCCCAAAAAGCCCGCCGAGAGATCGACCGTTTGGTCAAAATGCGCCCCAAAGATCCCTACTACCACGAATTGCGGGGTCAAATCCTGCTCGAAAGCGACAGCGCAAAAGCCGCCGTTGGCAGTTACCGCCGCGCCGCAAACCTCGCCCCAAAAGAATCCCTCATTCTGGGCGGTCTTGGCCATGCCATGCTCGCCAAAGGCTCTGGCGCTTCGGTAAACGAGGCACTCAAAGTGCTAAAACGCGCCTACGCCCGCGATCCCCGCGACAACTTAATCCTGCGCAATTTGGCCCAAGCCTATGCCCGAACGGGTCAACCGGGCCAAGCATCGGTCGCAACCGCCGAACGCTACGCACTACAATCGAACTTTAAACAAGCCGCCATTCATGCCAAACGGGCCCAAGGCTTATTGCCACGGGGCACCTCTGGATGGTTAAAAGCAGAAGACATCATTGCAATTGCGCGCAAAATTGCCCCAAAAAAGAAAAAATGATCGGATCGACATGAACCCTTTAAAAATAGCCGCCCTTCTTGCCGCCTTTGCTTTGCCTGCTGGCGCAACCAACTTGGACAAATTAACAGACGCAGAACGCGCCACGTTCCGTTCCGAAGTCCGCGCCTATCTGATCGAAAACCCAGAAGTACTGCTGGAAGCGATGCAAGTTTTGCGCGATCGTGAATCCCAAACCGAAGCCGCCCAAGACGATGAATTACTGACACAACTTTCCCCAGAAATTTTCAACGACGGCGTGTCCTTCATCGGCGGTAATCCCGACGGCGACGTCACAATCGTTGAATTCATGGATTACCGCTGTGGCTATTGTCGCCGCGCCCATGCTGATCTGACCGTGTTGTTAAAAACAGATGAAAATATCCGCTGGATCATCAAAGAATTCCCAATTTTGGGTCCAGACAGCGACTTAGCCTCAAAAATGGCGGTCGCTACCCTGCAACATTACGGCGACGAAGCGTACCTTCGCTTACACAATGTCTTGATGGAATTCAAAGGCCCAGTGAACGATAAAACTCTGCCTATTATTGCAAAAAGCGCTGAAATCGAACTCGCACCAATCCGCGAATTGATGGACAGCAATGTTGTGAACGAACATATCGGCCGCATGCACGCCCTTGGCCAAAAACTCAACGTCACCGGCACACCAGCGTTTGTTATCGACGACACAATTTTGCGCGGCTACCTGCCTTTGGCAGACATGCAAAACATCGTCGCTGAAATCCGCGCCAACGCAGGTTAACGCAGCCACAACCATTGGTGCGCTATTTACTTTCCCAGCGCACCAAAACCCCCTATAACACCGCTCAGGTCTGCACGATAGACAGACATGAAACAGGTTAGGGATCCCTTGATGTCAAAGAAACACCAAGACGCCGACGTCGCCTTTATTGAGGCGCTC
>JASJIO010000045.1:0-75109 GCA_037625035.1 Amylibacter sp. | reverse complement strand
ACAGGGTTTGATAGACGGCTTCTTGATTCATATCACAACGATTGGACAATCATCGATTGTCGTCTGTTAAAAAAGCGACATTGATGACGGTTTCGGGTGACGAAACTGGGGGCAACTCAGTTTGACTAGATTTGATAGATGTCCGGAACCAGGCATTCGCTGCAACCCAGAAAAATGTTACAATGGGCTCAAACCCACCATTTGCTGCGCAGCGCGTCAATGTCCACTTTGGACCCGAAAGTGCCCAGCACTGCCCAAACGCCATGGGGCAACCAAAATTAGGCAGCAAGCATCAAATACAGCCAGTTCCAAAGCTGGGTATACTTGCGCATCGCCACTGACCAGTAAAAACAGTATCCCAACACACAAACCCCAAACACTGTGTTCAACACAGCGATTCCACTCACAAACACGGCAAAAAGTGTGTGTTTGGTGTGTTTTTGATTTACACAACTTTAGCACACATTACACGAAGCTAAATCATTGTTTTGAATTGGTAAAAATGGTGCCCAGGGGTAGAATTGAACTACCGACACGAGGATTTTCAATCCACTGCTCTACCACTGAGCTACCCAGGCACGGGTCGGACAACGATTTGTTATCCTGTAGTTTGCGCTTCTTAGGATAGCACCGATGGGCTGGCAAGTAGATTCTTATACCTTAATGCAATTTAGGCTCATCTGGTATCAAATCGGACGATAAACCGTCTTCTTCATCAGACGCACCACCCGGAATCGTGTATCCATCGGACAACCATTTCCCCAGATCAACATCCGCGCAGCGTTTTGAACAAAACGGGCGGTATTTTTCATCTGCAGCTTTTTCACAAATCGGGCAGGCCATTAGGATAAAACCTCGGACAAGGGCAATCGTTCGCGTTTGCGCTGCAATTCAAAATGGCCAAGACCCGTCCAACCAACAAGGGCTGTTTCAATCCCGTCAGCCTTAAATCCAGCGCGCAAAACCTGTTCCACTTGCCGCTGATCTTTGCGTGGCATTGGCGCGAAATCCACAACGATCTGTCCACCCAATCCACGCAGGCGCAATTGACGAGGTAAATCTTTGGCTGCTGCCAAATTCGCCTTCAGACCCGCTGAAAACGACGTATCCGCGCCTGTGTTCACATCCACGGCCACCAACGCAGATGTCGGCTCTATCGCCATCCACGCGCCACCTGACAGTCGTGCGGCGGGCTCCAGCAATTCATCGACCAAATCGCGAAAGCCCAGCAGCTCTAAATCGCCCTCATTTTCCATCACATCGTCTGGATCAGGGTCAACCCACTCACGCCACGCCACTTGCGCCGCTGTCTCTGCTTTCTGCAACAACGCAGGCGCACCGCTCACCTCGCTCATCACCGCCTCGGCGGCTGTGCGCATCGCCGTGATATCTTGAAACACCGCATCCACATCAATGTTCTCAGAAACGGATCGCACAATCAAACCCAGTCGCTCATCTGCGCCATGCAAGGCTTCATGCGCCGCTTCTAGCAAACGATCCCGCTCATCTTCGTCGCGAATTTTGCGCGCCACGTTGATACCAGGCGCGTCAGGCGTCACGATACAATACCGGCTTTTGAACAACAACTTAGGCGTCACAGGGGCGGCCTTGGTCCCCTCCGCATGGGTAGAAACCTGAACCAGCATCGTTTCGCCCGGCCCAACCCCTTTGGCATTGCGCAAATAGCCGATGTGCCCAGCCCCAAGATCCAGCGTAATGCCGTTTTGCCCCTTCATGGGGCGCATGGTTTGGGCGCGGTAAATCGCACCGGGGCGCGGGGATTTTGTGTTTGGGTCAACCAAGAAATCCGTCAAACGCCCATCATCAATCAACGCCGCGCAATTACGGCCCTCGATCTTATCCAAAATAACCAAACGGCCCTTTTTCATCGAATTCCAGCTCCTGCCAACAACGCCACTGTCTCTGCCAAAGGCAGGCCAACCACGTTGGAATATGATCCATTGATGGAAGGGATAAACGCAGCCGCGAGGCCTTGAATCCCATAACCGCCCGCCTTGCCCTGCCATTCATTACTATCGAGGTATGCCTGCATTTCCGCACCTGAAATCCGCTTAAACCGCACGCGTGTCATCACATCACGCACGGCAACATTGCTGCCTTTGCGCACGGCAACACCAGTGATTACTTGATGGCGGCGACCAGACAACAATGACAGAAATTTTTCCGCCTCGGCACGATCCACAGGTTTTTCCATGATACGCACGCCAACAGCCACGGTGGTATCCGCACACAACACTATATCAAACGGTTCAGGAACGATTGCGCGTGCCTTAGCCTCTGCAAGTCGGCGCACATACGCGCGCGGGGTTTCCCCCTTTAATGGCGTTTCGTCGATGTCTGCAGGGCGCACTTGGTCGGGCACAATATTTATTTGCGCCAACAGCTCTAAGCGTCTTGGGCTAGCCGATCCAAGTATCAGTCCCAAGGAATCAGCCCCCCAAAACGTTATTTATAGCGATAGTTGATACGACCTTTGGTCAAATCATACGGGGTCATTTCGACCTGTACTTTGTCCCCAGCCAAGACACGAATGCGGTTCTTGCGCATTTTGCCAGCCGTATGGGCAATAATTTCATGGCTGTTTTCCAGCTCTACCCGAAACGTCGCGTTCGGCAAAAGCTCGACAACGACACCATCGAATTCGAGAAGTTCTTCTTTAGCCATGTTTACTCCAGCTTGAGTGACGCGTTAATGGCCACCTTTATGCGCGGTTACATGGTCCTTAACTGGCGAAATATCAAGCAAAAAAGGGCCCCAATCGCCTTTCCCGTTACAGGACGATGCTAAAATACCCTATTTTACGTCAAAACGAACCTCAAACCGCGCACCTTTGTCCGACAAAGCCAAAGATATCTCTGCGCCGTGCGCCTGCAAAAGGCTGAAAACAATGTACAATCCCATCCCCGTACCACCCGTTTCGCGCCGCTTTGTAAAGAACGGATCAAATATGCGCCCTCGGTTCCCTTCTGAAACACCTGGTCCATTGTCATGCACAATTAGACTGTTCGTTTGGGCCTCCAGCTGAATTTCAGTTGCGCAGTGGGACGCAGAATTTCGGATAAGATGCCCCAGAACCAACATGATTCCATCACCTGACATCGGCAAGGCCACTGGCCCGTCATCTATCTTGAATTCCATATCTGGATGTTCGCGCAGCAACTTATCAAACACCGAAACCAGCTGCGTTAATCCGTGATAGTTCGCTTCCCGTGCCATCACCATTTCACGCAGCGCCGCCAGTTGCGCTTACATCTGCTTTCCCGCACTTCTGATCTGGCTCACCAATTTGCGATCCACATCCGTTAGATCCTCGCTATCCTCCAACAATTCGGTCACGGCCTGCACTGTGGTCACGGGCGTCTTTACTTCGTGGATCACGTGATCGGTGAAATTGCGCACTGTCTTTTCGCGTTTGGACAGCGTCGTCGCCATCCCCATCACTTGCCGCCCCATAGCGCGCAGCTCAATCGTGCCGAAATGTTCAGGCCGCGGTGTATCCAGCCCCGCACCCACATTCTCGGCATAGGCCTGCAATGCCGTCACAGGGCGCAACAACAGGCGCAAAAGCAGGATCCAGATGACAACCGTTATCGCACCAATAATCGTCGCCAGCATGTAGGCCGCGTTCTTAAACCCGATCTCTGGCCCCAAATATCGAAGCGCAACCACACCAAGCAACGACGTGCTGCCCAGCGCCCCAGCCAGACAATCATCAACGCTTTAAAAATCGGCCCTCATTCAGAAATGGCCGCGCAGCCAGCGCAAAACACCCTGCCAGCAATGCTGTCACCACGAGTGGATAGGCCCCGCGATGCGCGTATTTCGCGTAGCTCATATCGTAGGGCAACGTCCCGCTTACAGCAAAGCTGCTATCCATAATCAGCTGCACACACAGCAATCCGTTAAAGACCCAAAATGCATTTGAAACCGATTGCGCATTTAGCCCCCAACCGCGTATCCGCACCAGCTTTTGCGGCGCGACAGGGCGTTGCAATCGCTGCGCATTCACCGCCAGAAACAGCCATAAAATAAACGCAGCCCCCATCCAAAACAGGATCCGATAGATAAGTTTTTGAAGATAAAAATCGACCTCTAACAGATCGCCCAAAATGCGCTCCAACACAGGATTCGCCATCACCTACAGGCCAAGGATCGAGCATCAAAGGATTGAACCGCACCAATCGGCAGAAACAAAGTTAATCGCCGCGCAGCATGTAATACCGTTCCCAAAATCTTGGCGGCACCGACTCTGTGCCACACAATGCCAACAATCAGGCCAAATATCGCAAAAATCACTGATAAGAATTGCAGGTATTCAACGCCAGGCAAAACGCCTAAACCCACCGCGCACATCGGCCCAACACTTGGCCGCGCAGTGCCGCCTTCCAAAACGCTGACGATAAACATCGCGACAGCAAATATCGAAATCGAAAGCCCAATCGCATGCTGAAAAAACAACACATCCGCTAAGGCCATCAGCGCCAATAACAACAGCAACCGCCGCTTTGCTTTGTGCACCCAAATCTCTAGCGCCTGAATACGCTGATCAGGTGCCTTAAGTTGCGAATCCGCGCTCATCCACCATCCATTAATTATCAACGCGCGGGGTATTCCATCTATCAAAGGTCGTGACATCTCATTTCTCCGTAACCATGTCTGGTCACGTCATGCAGGACCAATCCCTCAGTTATGGCGCATAAGATGTGCAGTTTTTGCGCAGTCAAACAAATTTTGCAAAGATATGATCCGCCTATGAAATTTATTTGGCGGGGCGCAAAGAGTGTTTTTGAAATTTTTTAAAACTTGCTGCGTCGTTATCGTGACCACAAGTGTATCGATCTTTGGAACAACCACTTTTTCGAAGCCGCTTAAAAACAAGATCCTGAAAAACACCAAGATTGAATCGCTTTCACACAAAGGACGCCACGGCTTCCAAAAAACAAAAAGCATCACACGTCGCGGTAATTCCGCACAACAGTTTGAAATCCGCCACAGTGATTGTGGCAAATCATCAGGCTGGAATGATTGCGAAACGGATAGCGGTCGCATTGAACGAAAAGAGAAACCCAAAAACCGAATGTCTAAACCTGGTCAGGGCGTTTGGTATGGCTATTCCATTTTCATCCCCAAAGATTTTGTGAGCCTAGGGCGGGCAAATACGATCTTGTCGCAAGCCAAAGTCAAGAAGAACAGCACACCGCTTTGAGCGCTGACATTTAATGATAACCCCTACCTTCTTTACAGCGACGGCAAGCACTGCAAACTAGGAAGCCTGAATGGTTGGCGAGGAAGGTGGAACAATATTGTTGTTTACGCCGATTATGCGCAATCTGGGAAATCTGTTTATTTTCAGTTGTTCAAAAACGACAAACTGATTTGTACGCGTAAGTCACCGATCATACCAAAACACATTCCGCTTCGTGCGCAAAAGATTGGCATTAGATACGGAATCTACTCCTCTTTCGTGAGCCGCTACCTCGACGCCATAAAGACTAAGAATGTTGATCTGACGGCGTATAAGCAAAATCACTCTTCTGGAAAACCCAAAAGCCCAACAGGCACGCCGTTCAAATATGATTGGGGTGTGAAACTGCCAACCCACGTCATTTATTACGATGAAATGCGTTTTGGTAACCGCCGGGATCAGGTTGATGTCCGGATGTTGGAAAAAGCAGGCGTACCACCCGTCGATTAAACGGGTGGTGATACTTTAAAAATCCAAATTCTCCACGCTCAGTGCGTTTTGTTGAATAAATTCGCGGCGCGGCTCGACAACGTCGCCCATCAGTTTGGTGAACAGATCATCCGCATCCGCCAAATCCGCGACCCTTACTTGAAGCAAAACACGGGCTTCTGGGTCCAGCGTGGTTTCCCACAACTGCCCTGGGTTCATTTCGCCCAATCCTTTGTAACGTTGCAACGACAGGCCTTTTTCGCCCTCTTCCATCACGATGCCCAGCAAATCGGTCGCCCCAAAAATCGGGTGGCCCTTTTCTTTGCGCGTAAACGTCGCCAGCGAGCTGTAGGTTTCTTGCAGGCTCTCCGTCATGCCGCCCAATTTGCGCGCCTCACTTGAACGCAGCGCCTTGCCGTCAATCGTATGGCTTTCCTCGACACCGCGCAAAATACGCGCAAACCGCAAACCATGATCCTGCGTAATGCGGCCAGACCAACCCCGCTCATATTCCAACGACACTTTGTTCAACCGCGCCGCAACTGCATCCGCAACGCCCTGTGCATCACCATCTACACGGCCCGGAATCAACGCACCCGCAAGGGCGGCTTGTTCCAAAACATGGCGGTTATAATGCGTCGGGAATGCGTTCAGCAGGAACTTTACGTTGCGCGCTTCTTCAACCACACGGGCCAAATCGGCCCCTGCAATCACAGAGCCATCGCCCAATGTCAGCGACGACCCTTCAATCCCCTGCGCGATCAAATAATCCTCAAGCGAGGCTTGATCCTTCAGGTACACCTCGGATTTACCGCGCGCGACCTTAAACAACGGCGGCTGCGCGATGTACAAATACCCACCTTCAATCAGCTCTGGCATTTGACGGAAAAAGAACGTCAGCAAAAGTGTGCGAATATGCGCACCATCCACGTCGGCATCCGTCATAATGACAACCTTGTGGTAGCGCAATTTCTCGATATTAAACTCGTCGCGCCCGATCCCAGTGCCGAGCGCAGTAATCAGATTGGTAATCTGTTCGGACGTCAGCATTTTATCAAAACGCGCCCGCTCAATATTCAAAATCTTACCGCGCAACGGCAGAACTGCCTGATTTTCGCGCGAACGACCCTGCTTGGCAGACCCACCAGCAGAGTCACCCTCCACGATGAAGATTTCTGATTTCGATGGATCGCGTTCCTGACAATCGGCCAGTTTCCCCGGCAATCCAGTGCCACCAAACGCCGTTTTGCGACGAGTCAAATCACGCGCCTTACGCGCTGCCTCGCGGGCAAACGCCGCCTCGACAATTTTTGAAACGATGTTCTTGGCTTCCGCAGGGTTTTCTTCAAACCATTCGGACAGCTTTTCGTTCATCAAACCTTCAACCGCAGGGCGCACCTCGGATGAAACTAACTTGTCTTTTGTTTGCGAGCTGAACTTTGGATCAGGAACTTTCACTGACAAAACACAGGTCAGGCCTTCACGCGCATCATCGCCCGTGAACGAAATCTTTTCCTTTTTCGCAATGCCAGAGCTTTGCGCATAATTGTTGATCGTGCGCGTCAACGCCCCACGGAAACCCGCCATGTGCGTGCCGCCATCGCGCTGTGGAATGTTGTTGGTGAACGGCAAAACCATCTCGTTGTAGCTGTCATTCCACCACATCGCCACTTCGACGCCGATGTCGTCTTTTTCGCCAACCACATAGATCGGCTCAGACAGCATCCCCGTTTTCGAGCGATCCAAGAATTTCACAAATTCCTTCACGCCGCCTTCATATTTCAGCACAATTTCCAGATGCTCGGCAGGGCGTTCGTCGCGCAAAATGATCTTCACGCCTGAATTCAGAAACGCCAATTCCCGAAGGCGGTTTTCCAACGTCTTGAACACATAATCACGATTGGAAAACGTGTCGGTGGAGGCCATGAAGCGTACTTCTGTACCCGTTTCACCATTTGCATCACCAACCACAGCGAGCGAACGCGCCGTATCGCCATGCTCAAACCGCGCCGTGTGCTCTTTGCCGTCACGCCAAATGCGCAGCTCCAGCCATTCGGACAGCGCATTCACAACGGACACACCAACACCGTGCAAACCGCCCGAAATTTTGTACGAATTGCTGTCAAACTTACCGCCAGCGTGCAGTTGGGTCATGATAACCTCAGCCGCTGAAACGCCTTCTTCCTCGTGGATCCCCACAGGAATGCCACGCCCATTATCACGCACAGAAACGCTCTCGTCGTCGTGAATTGTGACCGAAACAAAATCCGCATGCTTGGCCAACGCCTCATCGATGCCGTTGTCCACAACCTCATAGACCATGTGGTGCAAACCAGACCCGTCGTCCGTATCGCCAATGTACATCCCCGGACGCTTACGAACAGCTTCTAAGCCCTTGAGAACTTTGATAGAATCTGCGCCATATTCTTCGGGTGTATTTTGCTCGTCCGACATACCTGTGACCTTCTTTATTTTCCACAATTTATAGCGGTTTTCCAAAGGTTTGTCACAAGATATTGTCGGGTATTCGATGCAAAGCACTATTCAAAAATTGCCGCGGCCCTTCGATCAACTAAGTCGCGCCAATCAACAGACCGACACCGATCAACACCACGCCAGAACTCACGTTCAAACGCCGCACAGCCTCGGGCGAGGCCAAGAACCGCCGCATCCGATCTACCATCACAGCCAGCATCACATTGCCAACCAAAGGCACCACCAACGAGATGGAGCAGATCGCCAGAATATCCCACGCAGTAATGATGCGAAAATCGAAAAAGCTCGGCAAAGCGCCCATGTAAAACAGAATGGCCTTTGGGTTCGACAGGATCACCAACAACCCAGCAACAAACCCCGCCCACATGCCGGGCCGCGTCAACTTGCTGTCACTTGCACCTAACGCCGCCACAGGTTTGCGCACCAGCTGAACGCCCATAAAAATGAACATAACCGCCCCAACAATTTTCAGCACCTACATGAAATTGGCGTAAATTGACACCAGATAACTAACCCCGAAAATCGCAACCAACGGCCAGATCACATCACCAACAACAACGCCCAGCGCCAACGGCCACGCGCTGTGAAACCCACCCGACAACGCGCGTGCAATTAGCGCAACCCAGACAGGGCCAGGCGTCACAAATAGCAGAAAAATCGCACCTGCATAGAACAACAGATCAAGGGCAGAAACGCTCATGCAACCCCAACCAGATAGCCGTCGTCATCGAATGACCAAAACGGATTGTGCGCCACTTCCCACAAATGCCCGTCAGGGTCGGCATAATTGCCCGAATACCCACCCCAGAACACCTCTTCTGGTTTTGCAATCGCGACCGCACCTGCCGATAACGCAGCGCTGTACGCCGCATCAACTTCAGCTTGCGATGCATAATTCGTCGCCAAGGTGATTGCCCCCGTTGCCCGCTGTGCGATCGGCATCCCAATATCCTCAGTTAACTTGTCGCGGCGATACAGCGACATAAACAACCCGCGCAGTTTGTAAAACGCGATGTCGTCATTACCGCCCTTTGCCTCGACCCAGCCGAGCCGCTCATAAAACGCCCGCGACACCGCCAAATCACCCACCCCAGCGTCACAAAAGTTACACGTTTCACGTCCATGTCATCCTCCTAAACCACAGCCACGGCAGAGACGCCGTTCGTTTCCGTCACATCCAATCGCATCGCACGATCACCCAAATCCTCGAACAACTCTGGCCCTGTGCCTGTCATCCAAGCCTGTGCCCCCAACGCGCAAATCTCGTCGTAAAGCGCGGCACAGCGATCCGCATCCAAATGCGCGGCGATCTCGTCCAACAAAAATATTGGCGGTGCTCCAAATTCTTGGGCCAGCGCCCGCCCGTTGGCTAGGATCAGAGACACCAACAGCGCCTTCTGCTCCCCTGTCGAACATTTGCGCGCAGCGACACCCTTGGCGGTATAAACCGCCTCCAAATCGGCACGGTGTGGCCCGACCAAAGTGCGCCCTGCCATCAGATCACGCGGTCTGCTCTCCTCAAAGGCGACAGCCAGCGCATTCTCATCTTCTGGCATTTCAATATCAAGTGCATGAACCAACGTGCAATCCGCCGCAGGAAACGCAGTATCCGCCTTCTCCTGCGCCACCGCTAACATCTCAAGCGCGGTTAAACGGTTCGCATGGATCGCCGCTCCCGCCTTCGCCATCTGCGCCTCAATCGCGCCGTACCACGAAGGGTCACGCACCCCGTATTTCAGCATTCGGTTCCGCTCGCGCATCGCCTTTTCATACGTCAACGATGCATCTGCGTGTGCAGGGTTAAAACTCATCGCCAGTCGATCCAAAAACTTGCGCCGCCCATCCGCGCCTTCGACCCACAGCCGATCCATCACAGGAACCAACCAAACCACGCGCCCAATCCGCCCCAGCGCCGCCTGCGACGTCGCCTTTTCATCAATCAAAACCCTGCGCGACCCCGTCCCATCAAAAGACGTTTCAACTTCGTGCAATTGGTTCAGGCTTTGCAACACACCCGAAACTTTCCAGCCCACGGCCTCTTGTGCGCGTACCAGATCATCAACCTTGGCACCGCGCAAGCCACGGCCCGGTGACAGCATCGAAATCGCTTCTAGAATGTTGGTTTTCCCAGCGCCATTAGCACCATAAATCGCGATGGGCCGCCCGTCCGTTTCCAGACGGGTCATCTTGTGGGATCGAAAATGAGAAAGCGTCAGGCTTTGCAGCGCCAGCGTCGGAGCCACCAAAACCGTTACACCCGCATAGGCATCACGACGTAAACGGCGCTTTCGTCGTTGCCTTCACGCATCAATGTCGGATCACCCGAGGAATTGAACATGAACACCGCGTTTTCGCGATCGACCTGTCCCGCGATTTCCAGCAAATATTTTGCGTTGAAACCGATTTCCAAGCGCTCGTCATTGTACGCAACCGCCAGCTCTTCTTCCGCTGCGCCTGCATCTGGTGCATTTACGGACAAAACCAACCGATCCTCGTCCAACGACAACTTCACTGCCCGCGAACGCTCGCTTGAAACCGTTGAAACCCGATCAACCGCTTTCGCAAATTCTGCAGCGTCTACTTCTAAACGGCGCGTGTTACCTTGCGGAATAACCCGCGTGTAATCTGGGAACGATCCGTCGATAACCTTGGATGTCAGTGTAATTTCTGGGGTCGCAAACCGAATTTTCGTTTCCGATACAGACACCGCGATATCCGCGTCATCATCATCCAACAATTTACGCAACTCGCCAACGGTTTTGCGCGGCACAATCACACCAGGCAATCCGTCCGCACCCGCAGGCAAATCCGCATCAATACGCGCCAAACGGTGACCATCCGTCGCCACACACCGCAGTTTTTGTCCGCCATCCCCATCTGCCGCGTGCATATAAACACCGTTCAGATAGTACCGCGTTTCCTCAGTCGAAATCGCGAATTTTGATTTATCAAACAAGCGACGCAGAACCGCAGAATTAGCGGTGAAATTGCATTCATATTCAGAAGACGCCATCACTGGGAAATCTTCCTTGGGCAACGTCGCAAGCGAAAAGTTCGAACGACCCGCATTCACTTCTAAACGGCCAGACGCGCCATCATCAATCAATTCAATCATCGCACCGTCAGGCAATTTGCGCACAATTTCGTGCAACGTATGCGCGCCAACTGTTGTCGCGCCTGCACGTTCAACCATCGCAGGGGTCTTATCCACCACTTCGATATCCAGATCAGTTGCTCGGAAACTTACGGTCGCGCCCTCTGCCTCGATCAGCACATTCGCCAAAATCGGGATGGTATTGCGCCGCTCAACGACCGATTGTGCTTGTGACATGGCCTTTAGCAATGCGCTGCGTTCGATACTGACCTTCATATCCCACTCCTTGGGTTGCCTTTTGGTGCTTCGTGGGCCGCAAACTTTACGCCAACTGGCCTCAAATTCAAGCTCTGTTTTACAAAGCATGGGACAGCACGAAGGGTCAAGTCAAAGCCCATGCAGAGTGCGACAAATCCACACAATTTCCATCAAATCCACAATTCTGCAATTATCTGTGACTTAGCCACAAAATTTTCACATAAACAGGCGATATGTACCGCAACCTTATTTTGTTTTCAGACACTGGCTTCTAGTATGTTTCTACGCCTGATTAAAATTCTAACGATTGCCACCACTATTTTGGCAGCGCCCCCGATCTTGGCCAAGGATAAAAGCCAAGCGTTCTTACAATTGGTGATTTAATGTTGGCCGCGCATCGTATTTCTGGCCGCGCCGTGTCCAATTCGATAGAACGCTCCACCGGCCTAAATGTCAGAGCCAACTCCGTTTTGGGTGCGCGCATCATTTATAACCTGCCAATTTCGGGCAGCCTTGGATTGAACATCGGCAAACAATTTCGCAAAGGCGACTGGGATTGGGTGATCATGAATAGGGGTGGCAACGACCTCTGGCTTGGCTGCGGGTGCAGTAAATGTGATCGCAACCTTATCAAATTGGTGTCCAAAGGTGGTTCTAGCAAAGGTGCGACTCCCAAATTGATCAAAAAAATCCGCGCGACAGGCGCCAAAGTCATTTATGTCGGCTACCTGCGCAGCCCGGGTGCTCGCTCGCCCATCGAACATTGCCGTGATGAAGGCGACGATCTTGAAAAACGCGTAAAGCCCTATGCCGATACAGACGCTGGTGTGTTTCACGTTTCCATCCGCGATCTTGTCCCCAGCGGCGATCGCAGCTTTCACGGTGCAGATATGATCCACCCGTCGATCAAAGGCAGCCGCGAAATCGGCAAACGCGTCGCAAAGGTGATAAACAAGTAATTGCACCCTTTTGTACCATCCGGCACTGTGCTCAAAGGACGATTGCTCTAAGTTGGAACGACAATCACTTGCTTTAGATGCCCAAATGACAACGCCCGATAAACCGACCCCGTTCGCGCTGCCTTCGTGCCCTTATTGCAAGGCGACGATTACGGCCCATCAGAACTACAATCCGGGGCATTGTAGTTCTGCACCTTGCATCGTGGCGCGCGCCGAAGATGGCCAGCAAAAGCTTGCCGATGAACGGGCGCAATTTTACGCGAATCGTCAGGCCGTTGCTCTAACGTATGCTAAAGGGGCAATTCCAAGTGCTGCATCCCAAATCGGCATCGACCCAAATGGTCTAGAAGTCGCCGTGGTTCCATTTCAAAACGAACCGCTTGCCCCATTATAAGACCAAGACCGCGACGCATTCGAGGCGCACCTAAAAACTGTTGTTCACGACGCATTCGCGGAAAAAGACGATTCAAACATTTTGCACAACTATCGCCAGAAATCGGCCTCTCAACCCGAGATCATCGATGCAAGCTGCGCTGCCTGCCAAGGATTTTTCTGCAAACGGGGCGGCGGGGCTAACCACGCCTTCATCACACGCCAATCCATTTATGCCATTCGCCAAAGCAAACCAGATTTAGCTGAGGAAGATGTCGTGGACCATTTCATTAACGCGCTGCCAAGTGAAAGCGTCACGGGAGCCTATGTTTTTCAAGGGGACAAAGGTTGCACACTCAGACGTGAATGGCGGGCAAGATTGTGTAACACCTTCTTGTGCCACGATCTGTTTGCAATGCACGATTTAACCGAAGGTCGCCTTGATGTCCCCCTTGTCATAGCGGGGATAAATGACGACGAAGTTGGCTCAACTGTCCTTTATGAACACGGCGAACCCTTCAAACCACTGTAGGTTTACAACCCAAATCCTTTGATCGCAGAGGCTGTTAGAATCGGGTCCAAAACCTCACGTCCGTGCTGTGGAACTTTGCCAATAAACGGGCCTGTCATTTCTGCCTTCTTCAGCAGAATCTCTGCGCCAGATGGTGATGTGTCGGTAATGTACAACCACCCACAAATCCGCGAACACCCATAATCTTGGAACCGTGATTCAAACACTTTGTACGGTGCGATAATCAATGTCCCTGGTCGCGCGTGCTTTAATATCTGTGTTTCAAGCAGGCGAAGTTGATCGTCCTCGCGCATCGGACGGTAGAAATAGATCACGTCGTAATCGTCATATTCGGTGTATTCCATACCGTCCGCCTGAAACGCACGACAGGTTTGAAGATGGGCACGATCAAAGAAATTCTTTGCACCTTCGGCATAAGCAACATCGTATTCAATTCCATCACAGCGATCAAAATACTTGGCAGCCATCATCACCTTAAACCCGGTACCACACCCCACATCCAGAAACCGCGATGGCTTTAGTGGTTGCTTGGCCAGCAACACACGCCGTGCCGCGTGGGCATAGGCAATAAACGTGCTGTTGGGCAGCGTGATATCGGCAAAACACCCATGATCCCGTGCATCTGTTGATTGCGAATGTGGCGCAAACAGTTCATGCAATTGGTCAAACACAGCATCATATTGATTCATCTGTGACGCAGTGATTTCATCCCGAGTGGGCATTAGTTTTCGCCGCTTTTGCGGGATTTGTTCTCTTACCAATGCTTCAATGCGGGGCCACGAGCAGACTCCATCCCGCAGTTTATAAGCCGATCGATCAAGGCTCACCCAAGCCTGCGGGTCGGTATCATCGTAGCTCTTTGCGCTTTCCACCTTGGCCTGACTGATCTTGGGAAATAGCTGGTTTAACTTATGAGACATCTGCGTAATCGCAGCCACGCTGCGTTGAACAGATGACGCATCAATCCCAACATCCCGCACCAACTCGCGCGAAATCACACCGACATGCTGTGCAACCTCTTGTCGGATTTTGGCAACTTCATTCGCCAGCACAACAGTTGGATGCATCATTCCGAAAGACCGTAAGCCGCCAAAATACCGCGTTGAGTGTTCGAACCAAAATCACCGTCAATTGTTCCTTCATAAAAGGAATATTGCGACAGTTTGCGTTGCAATTCTTTGCGTGTTTCAATCTTGAACATCGCGGGGCGATCTCGCAACAATTCATACACATCTTTGGAGCCCGTCCGCAGTGAGCGATACAAATATTCTGCTGCATCTTTGAATGTACGGCCCGGAATGACACCATCGTCGATCAACGCTGCAACATTAAACATCGCCTGTGGGTGGCGCACGTCCGCTGCCCTTTGAAAATATTCCAGCCCCAAGTTTAGATCTGGCGTCACATTCAACCCTCCTTGGTAATAAATGAACCCAAGGTCATTCAACGCGTCCGCAAACCCTTGATCCGCACTTGACTGGAACAGCGTAAACGCGCGTTGCAAATCTTGCTCAACGCCCAATCCTTTTTCATACAGCTGCGCCAATTCAAACTGCGCTTCCGCACTCCCTGAATCCGCTGCTCTTTGTAAAAATGACGCTGCTTTCTTCGGATCATACCGCGCATCAGCCGCATTCAGGCGCATGTAGGCCATGCCAACCATCGAACGCGTGTCGCCTTGATCGGCCAACAATGCCAACTGCGCTTCTTGATTGGCCCGTAAATCAGACCACGCAACCTTGGGGTCCGCACTTGCAACAATTGTGCCCTCGTCGCCGCCAGCAATGTAAAATGGCGTGCCCGACAACGAACCATAGGTGTGGGGCTCTTGTTGATTGCCCGTGTCTTCCAAAACCTGATCGCGCACTTTGCGAAACATCAGGCTGATTTCCAAATTCGGCTTCACCAGATTTTCCATCAACGCGATGGCAAAGGGGCTGTTTTCGCCCACACCATCCAATGCGCGCGCGCCGTCACGTGCTGCAAATGCAACCATCGTTCCACGATCTGGCGAAGGCGGTGCCAGCCCTGTTTGGCCAATTGATCGCGTCTGTTCTGCCACTGCTGCCGTTTCATCCAATGCGGCCAAATCCAACTCATCGCCGAACGGATTATCGCGACAGCTGTCCAAAATCACGATCCGCATTTTGCGGGCATTTTTGACCGAGGCTAAAAACTGTTTCAACGAAACGCCTTGGCGCTGAATGTCTTTGTTTGATTTCACATCCGAATCAATGGGAATCAGAAAATTCTCACCCTGCACTTCAACACCGTGGCCTGCAAAATAGATCAGCGCAAGGTCGGCCGTTTCAGATCGAAACGAAAATTCCTCAACGATTGTGCGCAACGTCTCGCCTTTAGTATCGAGCGCGGTTGTCACCTGAAACCCGATATCGCGCAGCGTTTTAGAAATGCCCCGCGCGTCGTTCAGCGTGTTATCCAGCTTCACCACGGTTTTGTAATTGCTCATCCCAATGACAAGCGCGACTCGATCCGCGGCCATTGCCAGCGACGGTAGAAGGGCGAAGAACAGGACAAATAAAATGCGCATCAGATTAACCTTTGATCCAGTGTTGGATTAAAACAATAAGTATTCTTAGTGATTTCTATCATAGTGCTTAACACAAAACTGCGTCAAACATCACTGAATCAGCTTCAATTTTTCGACATCGAGCTCAGATTAAATCTTACCTTCTTTGCGCCATTGCTCAAGCATCTGTTTACTCACCTCAAAGTGCATGGAATCTTCTCGGCTAAACCCAGCGCCCCAAACCCAGCCTTCTTCGCGAAAAAAATCGGCAAGTATCGTTAGCCCGAGCTGGGTTTTGCCATCCGCAAAATTATCCAACCGCCCATCAATATTCAGATCAACTGCCAGCCCAAATGCATGAGTTGATGTGCGCCCCCGCGTGCCACGAATTTGGCGCACGCACAAAGATCCCGACGTGTTGATCCTGGCATAAAGATCGGGATCAACAGCTTGAACCTTGGCAAACACCCGTTTGATACTGTCCGCCGCTGGCTGCAACATACGCACCCTGATCGGCCCGATATTTTCTAAAACCAATAGTTTTTTCAGCTTTGGATTTGTCATCGGCTCGCAATTGTCGCTAAGCACCTCACGTGGGCGCCCCAAGAATTGCTCCAGAAACGTCGGGCTCGCAACATTGATTCCAGGGTTCACTTTGCGTCGATTGGCGATCAAAACAACCTTGGCATAGGCATCCAAAATCGCGTTCGGCCCGTCTTTCACAACGGGCTGGTCAATACTTTGTGCGGTCGAACTTGAAACTGCACTGGTCTCGATGTTTCCAACCTCTTTGCGCAACTCTTCGATCTGCGCCTTCAACCCTTCGACTTGCTGACGCAAAACCTCAATCTCGATACGCGCACCACTATCAATCCCGGGTCCAGACGCCTTGAAATCACTGCCCCCGTCGTCCATGGATTGAATGGCAAGCCACAACAATGGGGCCACAAGCAACAGAATTGCACCAATAATAATATACGGTAAAAAACGCATTTTTCGAATATTCCTAAGGAATTTGGTCTCGTTGGACGTTGGAAATCATTTATTCAAGTTAACTATAGAAGAAAGTGCAGTTTGACACAGTATTTCTGCAAATAAAATTGCATAAACCTGAAAGGCGTTTAGAATATAGCGCAGAGACTCAGCCCATTTTTTGGAGAATTTTAATGAAACATCACATCACAAAGGCCGTCGCCGCTGGCATTCTTGCCTGTTCGCTGTTTGGAGCCCCCGTTTTGGCACAAGCCACTGACCAAACCGTTGAGGAAATGGCCGCGAACTTTAAGAAACAGAAAACCCGTGGGCTTGCGATTGCGACACCGACAACATCCTCAGAAAGCTCGCTCCAATCGACAGAAACCAATGCTGTTGCCTCAGAAACTGCTTCGTTGATCCCCAAAGACGAACAAGTCAACGTGAATGTCTCTTTCGACTTTGACAGCGCGTCATTGCGTGAAGATCAGAAACCAAAACTGGTTCAATTGTGCTCCGCATTAAAAGCTGCTGATGTGCAAAAAGTTCGAATTCTTGGTCACACCGATGCGTCTGGCTCCGCAAGCTACAATCAACGTCTGTCCAAATTGCGCGCTCAAGAAGTGAAGCTCTACCTTGAAACAGATTGCGGATACCCCGCTGATCGCATGGAAGCGTTGGGCGTTGGCGAAGACCACCTTTTTGATCCAAACGATCCACGCGCAGACGTGAATCGCCGCGTAGAATTCCAAGCGCTCAGCTAAAGTGCCTTTGCCTCTCTTAGACTCTCTCAACAAGGAAATCCCGTGACCACCACTTCTCCTGGCGGGATTTTCCAAATTGGAGACGTCCTAAACAACACCTACCGCATCGAAAAAGTTCTCGGTCGCGGTGGCACTTCCGAAGTTTATCGCGCCCGTTCCGAAATCTCGGGGCGGGTTATGGCGATTAAGGCGCTTCGTTCTGAACTTTCGCAAAACGAAGATTTCCTTGCGCTGATGACTCGCGAAGAAGACATGCGTGAAATTCGCCATGACGCGGTTGTGCGGTATTATGACAATCAACGCACCGATGGCGGCCACATTTACCTTGTGATGGATTACGTGGACGGCCCAGGTTTAGACCAAAAAATCAAAGACGGCGGCATGGCCGCAGATGACCTAATGATTATCGCGAAACGTGTAGCCGAAGGCCTCATTGTGGCGCACGGACGCAAAATCGTTCACCGCGATTTATCCCCTGACAACATCATCTTGCGCAACGGAAACCCAGCCGAATCTGTCATCATTGATTTCGGGATCGCCAAAGATTCCAATCCAGGTGCTGAAACCATTGTCGGCAACGAATTCGCAGGAAAATACGCCTACGCCGCCCCCGAACAGCTCAGCGGGCAAACCGATGAACGCGCCGATATCTATTCGCTTGGCGCCCTTCTTTTGGCAACGTATCGCGGCAAAGCCCCCAACGTGGGCAACAACCCGATGGAGGTGGTCGAACGCAAGGGCCAACCCCTAGACACATCCGACGTGCCAGAGCCGTTGAAGCGATTGCTCGACAAAATGACAGTGCCAGATCGCACGAAACGCCTTTCCTCCGCGCAGGCTCTTTTGGATGCGCTGCGTGATCCCAAACTTCTCGAAGATGTCGAAGAAGATGAAGCTGAGCGCACAATAATTGTGCCACTGCCTGGCAAAGCCGCCAGCAAACCTGTTGCGCCGCCTGCTGCACAAAAAATCACACCACCCGCAAAGAAATCCGCTGGCAAAGTAATTATTCCAGCACTTGGTGGTGTTGGCGTGCTCGCCGTGGCTGCGGGCATTTATTTTACTGGAACGATTGATGGATTGATCGGCCCTGGCTATCCGCGCGCCGATCCGTTCACGCTTGTCGCTGAACGCGGCGAAGATGGCGCTGTAACTGTATCGGGGAATGTCCCATCGCCTAAATTGCAAACGACACTGGTCGAAATGATTACAGCACAAGGTGGCGTTGCGGACCTTACGCTTGCCAGCGGAAATATCCCCGAAGGTTGGGGGGCTGGCGTCATGGCGCTGATTGGTCAAGTGGATGAAATGCCCGAATGGAAACTCTCGGTCAGGGGCGGTAACATGAACGTCTCTGGCATGAGCGAAAACCGCACCCAAGCGGTAGATATTCGCGATGCCGTTGCCACCACCGAATTGCCAGCAGGGTTGGTTGCCACAACAAATATCACAACAGGCCCGCGCATTGTCACCGGTTCGATGCTTCAACCATCGCTGGTTCAATTCGGCAATTGTGGCGAACTCGTGCTCGAAGAACCACCACTCACAGGCTACTCAATTGGCAGCCAAGTGATCGTAACGGGCCGTGTTTCCAGCATCAAAACCCGCGTTGCTCTGTCCGATACACTAGTCGAGCAAATTGGTGATCGCGATCTTGTCCTCCACGTAGAAGTTTTGAATCGCACCCTTTGCCTAGTTGACAGCGCACTGCCAGACGCACCCAAAGGTGGGTTTGACGTGGTCTTCGGGTTTGGCGACAAAGATGAATTGAACACCTCTGGGCGCTATTTTGTTGGTGAAAACCCGGTGATTGATGTGGTGATCCCTGCAGACGTAACGACCGGATTTTTGTTTGTCTCGGCACTGGATGTTTCGGGCAATATTTTCCACCTACTGCCCAATCTGATCAGCAAAGAAAACGACATTGCAAAACTGCGCGCTGGCGCTGCTGGCCCCGTAACCGTCCGCGTCGCCTATCCGCTGAAAGATGCGCAAGATGGCACCAAACTGGCCTTTACTGTCGATGATACCGCACTCGGAAAAACCAAAATCATCGTGATTAAATCAGAGAGTCAAATTTTTGAAGGATTGCGCCCCACAACAGAAAGCGCGGACGGCTATGCCCAAGCATTGCGTGAGCGAACCGGCGCGGTTGAAACGCTCGACAGTCGGATTTTGACCACAGCAAAACCTTAGCAGGTTACTTTACGTCAACAACAATCACCGAAATATTATCGGCACCGCCGCCCGTTAGCGCGATGTTCATCAGCTTGTCTGAAACAGTTTCCAGAGGCACACCAACCATCGCGCGGCGCAGCGTTTCAAAGCCTGCGTATTTGTTCAAACCATCAGAACACAGCAAGAAACGATCGCCAACTTGCAGCGTTCCTCGGATCTTTTCCAATTCCAGTTCATCGCCCACGCCCACGGCCCGCGTGATCGCGTTTGATTGGGGATGCAGCTCTGCTTCGTCCCAAGTCATTTCACCCGCGTGAACGTAATCAGCGACAATCGAATGATCCGACGTTAGCATTTCAATCTTGTCCTCACGCAGGCGGTACAAACGACAATCCCCTGCCCAAAATGCCACGAAATGTTCACCAGCGACCATCATCGCAACTACTGCTGATCCAATCACTGCGCCACCACGGGCCTCGATCTCGGTTAAAATCGTCTGATGCGCGTTTTGAATGGCACCGCGCAGCGCTTGCATTCGCTCAGCTGGTTCTAAATCCAGCGGGATCATCGCCACGCTATAGACAACAGTTTGCGACGCGAAATCACCGCCCGCATGTCCGCCCATCCCATCAGCCACCACCCATATTTTTTGGTCAGGCAATGCAAGGATGCTATCCTCATTCACTTTGCGAACGCGGCCAACATGGGTAAGGGCATTGTGTCGAAGGGTGGTCATAGTGAAGCCTCCGCAGGTGTTTGTTCTTGCCAAATCGGTGCGTTCAAATCGAACAATCCGCGCATTTGTGACGGGCTCGGCAACGCAGCCGTCGCCAGCATTAAGCTGTCATTTTCCAAAACCGCGCTCCACACCGAACTTGCCGCACCAAGCTGAATCGCCGATGCTGCCACCTGTCCGATCGGGTTTTGGCCAACCACACAAACCGCTGAACCGTTCGCGTTTACTTGACCACTAATCACTGGCAGATTGTTTGGAACTTGCACCAAACGGGCCATCAACATCTCGCACGTGAACCCGTCTTCCAATGCGCCCAACGCAACACGTTCCAAATGCTCGAATTGCTCTGTCCCATTGAAATGCGCCAGTGGAATTTCACTCGCATGGGGTATTGGCATCGCAAGCGTCAACGGAAACTGGCGCCCTACGCGATCCACGGACGGCATCAACACACCCATCATCGCAGTCGGCCCAGCCAATCCAGCGCCTAGAGTAAATCGCCAAATTGGGGCAGACATAAAACATTCGTTCCACTGATTGTTCAGCTCCGTGCGCGCACTGTGAATACCCATTTGCAACCACGTATCCCACGGCTCAACAAAGGAATTTGGCAAACCCACGCGAAAGAAATCCCCCAACGAGGGCATCTTACCGAATACACCAAACCCCGCCACGATCAGAACGACTTTGGGCAGCTGAACTTAGAAAGCGTAGGCAGCGAAAAGGGGTTGATCGAGGTATTGGTTTGCATATTGAAAATCGCAATGCGCCCACCAATGTTAAAGATCACACGCTTGCGATCAGGGGCGTTTGTGTTGCGTACTTCGGCGGCATCCAACATGCGGAACCACGCCCATGGGCCGGATTGCGTAATCGCGCTTTCGGAGTTTCGTTTCGCTGGCGTGAATGTCACACGCGATGCGCCAACAGGGCCTGGCCACCGAATTGCAAACGGGCGCGGGCTGCCGTCACGGTGCGCGAATGTTACTGCCTGTCCGTCAATTTCCAGTAAGATGCCTCTTGCCTCTGGATCCAGCGCCTCTGGCGTCATTTGGAACCCAACATTTGGCACAGGTGATCCTGCAAAGAACGCGTCTTTAATCAACGCGGCACGTTGCAATTGCGTCAGGACCGCCTGTGAAATACCCAAGTCCGCACCGTTTACCTTCTTAAATTTCCACGGGTTTTTGCGGGTATCTACATGCTTGGCAAGGTTCTCTTTAAAGAACTTGTCGATCTCTCCGTTTGGCGCAAACAGTTGCGAAAATTCGGTCAGACTAGCATCGGTGCGTGCACGGCTTTTGAACGGATAGGTGTTCGTCGTCACCCGTTGGCACAGCGGCAAAACCGCCTCTTGCCAACGCGCGTTGATCCCTGCGCGCGTACCTTCGGTAATGTTCCCACTTGATCCAACAGTGACCTGCGTTGACCATCGCTTCAGCGGGCCCGCCGTAATCCGACCAGCCGCCGCTTGGAAGCGAGGCAGCGCCGTTGACGTTTCATTCGGGTTCCCAACACCGCCAGCAAAGTTCAGATTGGACAGGTCTTGGTATACCTCTTTTAAGATGTCGATCATCTCATCCAACTGAGAGGGCTGCCCGTCCTGTGACGCAGTTAACTGATGCAACCACGCGTAATGGTCTTCGACAAACTGACCAGGGGGAGTTGCTTTCTTCCCAGTTTCAGATTCTTGCGCCGCTGACATTGCTTCCAGAAACAGGCGGCTGTCGGTTTTCAGTTTGCGCCGCAACAATCGCCCGCCGACCGATGTTGCGCCCGCTTGCACACCCGATGCAGCATCTTTTTCTGTGCGAGCTTCTGTCAGCTTTGCTTCCTGCGCAATTGCTTCCAAAACATTGCTAATTGGCGATGTGGCCCCAGACAAAACATTCGTTACCTCGACCGCATTCGCGAGGCTGCCCATCGGGATAATATCAATATCGCCTAACAACGTGTCATACTGCATAACAAAATCATTGTAATAAAGATCTAAAACATCGGTGCTAAGTGCGATCAGCGCCGCCTGTGATTGTTCTAACTGCCCTGCTTCGCCCAGCACCCAACTTTCCCGTTGAATACGCGAGGCAACGGCCAACGCTTCAGCCAAGAACACACCGTGGAACCCTTCGTACGTGTAAATCCCACGAACACCATCGTTCAGCTGTTTTCCCGAAGACCGTGACAAAGCTCTTGAAATCGCAGGGCCACCAAAATCCGTCAAACGCCAATCCGGCAATTCATTTGCCGCTGCAGAATTTACGATCCCGTTATAAACCCGTTGGGATTGTGGCATTTGGGTCAGAACGCTTTGCACCGCTTTGACAAGGTCATCATTCAGCGCAATCGGCGCCATTGGCGCTGTCATCAACGCATCCAAATGATCCTTTAGATCGGCGCGTAAATCTTCACGGCTTGCATCTGGAAACGCTTGTTCCCAGTCCGCCAGCATCCAATTTGAAACCAATTCGCGGTTCAACGGCCCCACTTGGCCAATCGTCAGATACACTTTTAATGCTTCGTAAAGCAAATCCGCGTTGTTGATATTTGCCTGCATCTGTTGTTCTAAACGAAGCAACAAACGCGGTAAGAAATGATGGTTCAAACCCGCGCGATACGTCAGGCGCTCTTGGTTGCCCAATACTTTGCCTTGGTACAAACCCCAGCCCAAGCCATCTGGTTTTGGGCGTTCCGTGATCGTCGGATTGTTCGGCAAATCACGCAAGATATTTAGCGCAGGCATCACCGAAACCAGATCAGAATCCCCCACTGGACTGGCCGGAATTTGCACCACCACAGTGCGATATTCGTCCACTTGTTGTTGGGTTTGCGCAACCATATCCGCGTTGCCCAAATAACTGCGCACCCACATCGACCCCATGAAACCAGCCGCGATAATCACCGCCGCAACCGCACCCCATTTGGTAAACCGATACCGCCGCTCAACCCGATCATCCGCCGAAACGAGGCCCGCCTCGCGAAAGATCACACCGTCAAACAACTTGGTCAGGAAATACGAACGCCCAGTCCCCTGACCAGACCCAATCGCTTGCCGACCAATCCCAAAGGTGCGCGCCATGCCCATCATCAAACGGTCAATCGGCGTGCCTTCTTGCGTGCCAGACGTGAAATAAATGCCACGCAAAAACTGTTTGTGTTCATAAGTGTTGTCTTGAAACAGCTCGTTCAAAAACTCCCACGCAGTACTGCGAACGGATGAAACTTGCGACGGAAAACTGGCAATCATCGAACGCCTTGCAGGATCGCTCTCGGCCTGCATTTTTTCCAACGACTGCATGTTCAGCCGTTCAACCAACAACGAGAATTCCTCGTCAAAGCCAACAAGCGGTGATTTCTTTGATTTCGCTTTGCCAACTGGCAGGGTAAAGCCCCAAACCTGTTCGCGCTCCACTTTGCCAACGCCCTCGTAAAACTCGTTAAAGCCCGCGATCAAATCCGCCTTGGTGAACAGCACATAAACAGGAAACCGCACACCCAGATTTTCGCGCAGTTCATGCAACCGCCGCCGCACTGCCGCTGCATGGCCTTTTTGCGTAATTTCATCCTGCATCGAAAGATCAGACAGGCTAATCGCCACCATCGCACCATTGATCGGCTGCCGTTTGCGATGCTTTTTCAGCATCCCAAGAAAACCAATCCATGCCGCGTTATCCGCCTCAGCGTCACTTTCTTGTGTGGTATAACGCCCAGCCGTATCGACTAGCACCGCGTTATCCGTAAACCACCAATCGCAGTTCCGCGTCCCGCCAACACCACCAATTGCCTCTTTGCCAATTTCGTCTGCCAACGGAAACGGCAAACCGGAATTCACAATCGCGGTCGTTTTACCAGCACCAGGAGGCCCGATAATAATGTACCACGGCAACTGATACAGATGCTTGCGCCCACCTTTGGATTTGCGCAACGTCGCCATCGCCGTTTTCAGCTTGTCACGCATCTCGCCCAACTCGGCCACGACCACTTCGTCTTCACCGTCCAACCCTGCATCTTCGGCAGCGGTGACAATATCATCGGCAAGGCTCTCATCTTTTTTTTTGCTGGTCAGCAAAATGATCAAAACAATGATCAACGCAACAATCCACATGATAGCCAAGCCAACCAAGCGCCCGATCGTGCCTTCAAACGGGTGGGACTCGCCAAGCCCTAAAAATGCACCGAGGAACCACAGACACAGCGAGAGGATGATCGTCACAATTATCGTGATGCCAATCCCAGATCCCATCGCGCTTAAAATTCGTTTCATTACAGCAATTCCTCACGCATCAGCACAATTTCGATGCGCCGATTGGCAGCACGTCCAGCGGGTGTTTTATTTGTAGCAATCGGTTTTTGATCTGAAACGCCCTCAGCTCGCAGACGTTTGGGATCATCCACATCGCCAGAAATTGCCTTGAGCACTTTCTCGGCTCGCGCCAACGACAGCTGCATGTTCGATTTAAATCGGCCAGATTTCCCAATGGGGGAGCTGTCGGAATGGCCTGCAATAATGATCGGCCCCTGAATACCCTTCAGCGCCTTGGCCACACGTTTCAGCGGTTTTTTAAATTTATCCGTCAAAACATCAGACCCAGATTTAAACATCCCCTTGCCCTTAATTCGTACGGTAATCGTCGTGGCGTCTTGAAACACGGTCACGATACCTTCGTCAATTTCAGGCTGCAAAAATGCCGTCACTTCGGCCAGTTGCGCATCATCCGCTGGCGTCGTTTCAACGATCACGGGGGGCGCGCGCCGTTGCAACGTCGCAATACCGCCTGGATCAAGAACAGAAAGCTGCCCGATCAGATTCTCGGTGTTTGTCGACAGTGCATAAGACAGCCCGATAAACCCAGACGACAGCAACGCAATAACAGTGCCAAGCGAAATCCAAACAGGTTTCCACGCCGATAAAATGCGGTGCTGCTTATCCACGCCCATCCAATGAGGTGACAGCTCTTGCTCCATCTCACCGCGCTGCGTGCGAATAATCCGCGCCAAACCCATGCGGATATTTGCGTGTTTGTCGGAGCCATCTTTTTCAACGCGCAAACGTCCCTCAAATCCGAGTGAAAGACACATATACAGAAATTCCAGCAAATTGATGTTGTTCGTCGCGTCTTTTTCCAGCCGTGCCAAAAGATCATAAAACCGATCACCGCCAACTGTTTCGCGGTGAAATGTTCCCACCATGGATTGCTGCGCCCACGATGATGCGCCGCCCCACGGCGTGTTCAAAACCACATCATCCAGCGTCGCACAAATGGCATAGCGCGCCACCTTCACTTGTTGCGCATCAATCTGCGCCTGCAATGCACGATTTTCAAAACCACGCACTTCGGCCACAACGGATCGACGCATCGCATCGGGATCAGGGTGCTGCGCGCGGTTCCGAATACGACTGACCAACAAAAACAACGTCGCCGCTGAAGCGTTCAACGGGTTCATCCCCGTCATCCCACTGGAAAGTGACTTATCCGCCGTCGCGGGTTGCGCAGTTGTTGCACGTGAAACAGGCGCAGCAGGTGCCGCCACACCAAACCCCGCAGGATCATCGTGCGTGCCAACAGGCGCAGCTGGTTGCGCCATCGGCGTCGGGTTCGAAACAGGCCGACGCCCACCTGGGTTCGGGCGGATTATCGTGCGTTCTGTATCATCTGGTTCTGCAAATGGATCATCATCTGACATCATTTCGCTACCTTCTCCCTGCTAAGTGCTATTATCCCTGACGGATCGCCCACAGCTCCATATTCAATCCTGGATATTCACCCGAAACATGCACCGCGATACCGCCCGACGTGGTCATCTTGCCCCAATACGGGCTGTCGCCGTCCACCTCAAAATACACCACACCCGCGTTGTACGGAATTTGCCGTGGCGCCACGGGCAGCGGTCTGATCGTGATCCCAGGCAATGCCGAGTTCACCAACTGGCGAATTTCCTCAACCGGTCCGATCTTGGCCTGCCCCGCAAAATGCCGACGCAGATTTTCTGCTGGCACTTCTGCATTAACCGCCAAAACAAAGCTTGCCGTGTTGACCAGTTTGCGATCTGCAATAACCCCAACCGAAATCCCGTATTTGCGTGGATCAAGCGGGATAGAAACCGCAGTTTGTTCCAACACAGAAGACAAGTATTGGCGCAACAATCGGATCACGGGCGCGAACGTGCTTGTTAGATCGTGATGCTGATACGGCGGAAACTGCGGCGGGTGTTTTTCAGGGGCCATAAACGTCGCCAATTCCCCGGCCAACGCCACACATTTTTCATAGAAATTCACGGGATGCACGTTTTCAACGGTCACCAAATGACGGATCACAGGCAGGGCACGGTTGATCGCCATCAACAGCAAGAAATCTTGAATTTCTGCCGCACCTTTGGCCGAGCCCGTTTGCGTCAATCGCCCTGACAAAGCGGTCATACGGTGGCCCAACAATCCATCCAGATCGGTCAAGAAACCATTCAACGGGATTGCTGCACTTAAATCCATGCAAGACAGCACAAACGATTTGTCCAATATGACTTCTTGGTCGGGCCGCACTTCAATAATCTTGGCAATCGGGATCACCAAACGATCTGCCAAATCATCCACTTCCAATGCGAATTGCAATCGCAGTTTACCCACTGTCAGCATAGTCGCCTTTTTGCCTGAACCAGCGGTGTCGGTGACTTCTAATTCCGCAGGGCGCAGCCGCGCCGCCGACAATTCCGCTCCCGTCATATCGACCTCGGCAGCCCCTTGGCGGCGTTGGGGAACAGACAGATACACTACACAGTCTTTCAAATCCGCAGGCACATCCAACGCTGGCGGATGATCTTCTGCGCCCGGTACACGAAACACGGTGCCATCCTGTGTTAAACCAGAACAAGATTTTACCGCGAATTGACCGATTTTCAGAACTTCATCGTCGATTTCTATATCCGTCACACCCCAAGCATAGGGCGCGATCCGCTTGGCCAATCCCCCAATCAGCGCCTCGGTATACCGATCCGCCTGTTGGAAATGGTGTGGCTGCAAAAACAACCCCTCTGTCCAAAGTACTTTACTATCCCAAGACATTACCCGCATCCCATTCTACTGTAATCATCACTTCAACCTCTCAAGCTGTTCTTGATAGGCCCGCGCAAATTCCTTTGCGAAAACTTCATGAAAATCGCTTTCTGCTTGGTCGGCAATTCTGCTGTATTGCTTTTCGAACACGTCCCAATACTGGGCCTTTTTATTCTTTAGAAACGACGTAATCCCGCCACTCTCTACAATAGTTTTTTCCAACTCTTCGGGCGACAATTGCCCCAAAATACCTTTGATGGCAGCTTCCATTCCCGTCATAACAGCAACTTCATGCGCCTTAATATCATTAAGCGCCTGTTCCGCCGCCGCATCGGATTCCAGAAATCCTGTTTGCGCTGGCTTCACCATCGTTTCCATCGCAATCTGCGGACTAACGGAAAACTTAAGCGGGTTGTTATTCCCCGATGAAATCACCGTTTGATTGATCCGAAATTCCGATTTGATACTGGTCCGCGTCATCAATATTTCGCGCATGCCCTCGGTCATAATCCGAAACGTATTGCCCAAGCGCGCCATCGTTTCGATCAGATCGTCATTGCTCACATCCACGTTCGCAACGCCGGCCGCTTCCAAAAATGCCCGCGATGCTTGTTGTGCAACGCGTGATCCATCTTTTGACTCCACGGTTTCTTTTATGACCGTTTGTTTTGCTACAGACGCTGCCACAGGTTCAGGATTTGGTTCAGGCGCTGCTTCTTCCACAACCACATTTTCAACGGCGTCCCCCCCAGAAAAATCTTCCAGATCGTCGGAAATAAACGCGGGCGCACCAGCACCCACTGGCTCTGGCGTCACTTCAGGTTCGGGTATACCGATATCCAAATCCAACCCCATATTCCAATCATCAGGAATGGAACTTGTCGCGGGTTTGGGCGTTGTGAAATGATCTTCAAGCGCGGAACTATGCGAAGAATGGTTGGCGCCTAATCCTTCATTTGGATCATGTAGTGGCTCCATCAAATCGCTGTCGTCCATGCCAAGCGGTGGCATCAACCCATCGTCGCCTAACACTTCCCGCTGCACAGACGATGGCCCTGTTAGGTTTTCATCCCCCAGCAAATCATCCAAGAAATCTTTCTCACCGCTGCCGCTACCATCCAGAATATCCATTACACCAGACCCAGCTGCAGCATTCCCATGTGAAACAGGGGCGGCGTCAATCGGCGCGGCAATATCCACCATCAGATCGCCAGTTTGCGCCGTTCTGACATCAACTATAATTTCATAAGGCCCAATCGACAAAATGTCTCCGTCGTTCAATGGCGTCTCCGTTCTGCCCAGCGGTAGCTTTCCATAGTTCAGAAACGTACCGTTTGTGGACAAATCAATAACCACAATATTGCTGCCCTGATCCTCAATCGAACAATGGCGACCAGAGATTGCCTTTTCTGGATCAGGTAAAACCAAATCATTTGCATCGGACCGACCCACGCTAATGGATTGCCCGACCATCACAAACGGCTTCCCGTCACCCGGAACTACACCTGTCGATTGAAAGTGAAGTGTTATTGTCATTCGTATTTATCCACCCACAATCACGTTTGGAGCGCCCGGTCCAACCACAAATCCGCCGTGCGCAGTTGTGTCCATAAGAATACGAACACACGGCCTACCCCCTACCATAACAGAACCTGATCCTTTGGTAAGCGCATCTGGAGGACCAACGCATGTAGCCATATTTCCCAATGGTGCGGCAGGCATGCCGCACACCAGCACGTTTGGTACACATGGCGCGATAACAGGGCCACCGACATGGGGAATTGGCGGAACCGCAGGAGAAACCATCGGACAGATGTGCATGTCAGTTAATTTGGCGCAGGGCATCATGAGTTTGGCTCCTTTGCGGTTTCGTGTTTCACAGTTCCATTTCCACCACGCGCGATGTCGACGGCGCGATCCACCAGTATATTACACGCCACCATTGGGTCTGGGTCCAGCACAGAGATTGCTTGCGCTACGGTTGCAAAAACGCAATTTTGTGATGCCCCCGGAGGGCCATCGTACTGTGCCAGATCACCCGTGCCAAGTTTGTCATCACAAAAGGCCACCGCCGTAGCGCATAGTGTGGTTGGGTCATCAACACCGGCTGCTTCGGCGGCAACGCGGGCCTTTTCTCGCAATTCATCACTTGGGCTGCGCACCCATTTTTCAGCGGCATCCAATGTTAGGGGAATTTTTTCAGGTGAAGGGCCTAGCACATCGCGCGCTGCCATGCAGGCCCACCAAACCCGTTCGCGCATTGGCAACGCCATTGCCATCACGCGGATCATATCAACACCTGCGTCAACATCGGTGGTTTTACTGGCCAATTCTTCCATGACTTCGGAAACAGACGCGCTTACGGGCACGCTGAGTTTCGTTTTTATCTTGCTGTTAGCCAACGCTACAAGGCGAGCCGCTGGTTGTTTTGGGACCTTGCGCAGGTCTGCAAATCTTGACGATGCCATTGCTGACCCTTTCTTAGTTAATCTTAACCATGCCGCCTTGGATGATGCATGTGCCACCACCTTTGAATGTGCCTGACGCACCCCCAGATACCTCGGCGGTGGCATTGCCAGATGCAGTGAAATTAGTCGTGGAAATTTCAATTGCTGCAGGCGTCATTTTTATTGACGACCCGCCGCAAACAAACTCGATGGATTGCATCGCTTCCAACGTAATATTACCACCAGATGCCTTGACAGTGTAGTCACCTCTTTTCAGCGTCGTAGTTTCGTCGCCAGCATCAATATTGCGCGTGACGTTGCCTTCTTTAACGGTTTCGGTCACGTCTTTTGTGATGGTTTGGGCCGATTTGCCCTCGATGGTTTCTTCCTTGTCTTTCTTAACTTTTATATCTTGCTGGCCATCCTTCACCTCTAGGTAATGATTGCCTTCTTCCATGATCTGCACGAGGTCTCTTTTAACCTCAAGCATCATGCTTTCTTTCATATCTTTATCGCCCGTAGCAGGGTTCTCGACCGCGGTGACTTTCGTATCATTCTCGTGCTCGTATCCGATCCGTGTGTGCGATGAGTTTTGCACAAGATGGGTAAAGTCTTTCTCCGCTTCCAGACGAACCAATTCCTCGCCTTTTTTGTCTTCAAACATCAGTTCGTTGTATCCCTTCCCACCCTTGGACGAGTTTGTTTTAATTCCCGTCCGTGTGGCATTCGCAGGCAACGCATAGGGCGGCATCGTATCCGCATTGTACAACATCCCCATACACATGGGTCGGTCTGGATCGCCTTCTTCGAATTGAATGACAACCTCTTGGCCGATACGCGGCAAGGCAATCACGCCCCAGCCTTTGCCTGTCCAAGGCATCATAGTGCGCACCCAACAGGTGGTTTTATCATCATTCTTACCGTCGCGGTCCCAATGGAACTGCACTTTGATACGGCCATATTTATCGACACCAATTTCGTCGCCACCCGCACCTGTGACTACGGCCGTGTGAATACCAGAAATTTCTGGTTTCGGCGTTAGCATCGGCATCCGGAACGCTTTGGATTTCAAAACCGTTTCGATCATGATCCGCGAATGCTCAAATGCTGATAAGCCGAATTCTTCTACGCCCTCTAACAGCGACGACAGCTTTTCTTCCTGACCTGCTTCCAGCCTGAAATATTGTTTGGCTTGGGTGATCAGAAACTTATTCATATCCGCAGCCGCATGACGCGGGTGATCTATCAGATCAAAAACCTGACCAACCCACATATTATGCGCATTACCTTCACCGCGCCACCGCTGATGACCCGCCGCTTCTGCTTCCATCATCGTCGTAGCAAATGTCTCGCCTTCGTTTACATGGCGGTAACGACCTGGATATTTATAAACTTCATATGCTTTATGCGAATGCTTGCCGTTTTTAATGGATGCCGTCGCCTTCAAATCCGCTTTGGGTTTTTCGAAATTATAATCCTCAAGTGTGATCTTCCCACTAACAACTTTCTCAACCGATTCCCACTTATAGATATGGTCCAACTGCTGTTCGGCCTCATCATCACGGAACGGTATCTCGGAATCACCCTCCATATCTGCATGTGTCGAAGCACTGTCCGCCATGATCATTTTCACACCGTCATCTAGGAAATCAAAATAGAAATAGATGCCGTCTTCTTCGCACAGCCGCTTGATGAAATCAAAATCAGTCTCGCGGTATTGAACGCAATATTCGCGTTCTGGGTCCGCATTCGAGTGTTTCGTTTCCAAATCACCCCTGAAGTTGTAATCGCCTAGAATGCTCTGAACAATTGCTGTCGTCTTCATATTCTGGAAAATACGGTTGTTCTCTGATCGCGTCAGGAACCACAACCAAGGTCGGATTTCCGCAAAATAATGCGCATCCCCCGTGGGTGAGCCTTTGTACTCTGCAGAAATACACGTGCCATAAAACCGCTGTGTTTTTTGGTCGGCCCCAATGATCGAAAACCCCATGTCATTGCCAACAAACTTTTCAAGATCAAGCAAGCGATCAGCAGAAACAAATTCAATGGTCGCCTTGGGCAGCCCATTGATTTCACCCTCGATGATCCCAGCTACAAGTTTGACATCGTCATTCTTGTAAGCGCCATACATCTCCATTGCATACGGAAGATTATCGGCCATTGCATCCTCGCTTTGCTGCCATTTCCAAAATCAAACCAGTCATAGAACACCTATTGTTTCTTGTGCGCAGCGATAAAATATCAACCGCTATGCCTCATCTTAGGGCATCGCTTCAGTCAAAACTGTAGCTAAACTCACCATCTTTGGCATCAATCGCAACTTTATCCACTGATTTACCCTGCATCATCCGTTTCAGGAACTCAGCCGAGATGTCGGGAAGCATCGTATTCGTCACAATCGCGTCGATCATACGGCCACCTGATTCCAACTCCTGACAGCGATCCACGATCGTTTGCACCACAGCATCCGTGTACTCAAAAGGCACACCATGGGTTTCTGTGACCCGCTTTTGAATGCGGTTCAATTGCAGCACCGTGATCTTGCCAATCATATCTGGCGTCAACGGATAATACGGGATAGTCACCAAACGCCCCAGCAATGCCGCTGGAAAAATCTTCAGCAATGGATCGCGCAGCGCTTTGGTGATGCCTTCAATATCGGGCATCAAATCAGGGTCCGCACACAGGTCCATAATCAAATCTGACCCTGCATTCGACGTCAGCAAAATCAGTGTGTTTTTGAAATCAATCACACGGCCTTCGCCGTCTTCCATCACACCTTTGTCGAACACTTGAAAAAACACCTCGTGCACATCAGGGTGGGCCTTTTCCACTTCATCGAGCAGCACAACTGAATACGGCTTGCGGCGTACGGCTTCGGTCAAAACACCACCCTCACCATAGCCAACATATCCCGGAGGCGCGCCTTTCAGCGAGCTTACCGTATGCGCTTCTTGGTATTCTGACATGTTGATCGTGATCACATTCTGCTCGCCGCCGTACAACACTTCAGCCAGCGCCAGCGCCGTTTCGGTTTTACCCACACCCGACGTCCCCGCCAGCATGAACACACCAATCGGCTTGTTCGGATTGTCCAATCCCGCGCGGCTGGTCTGAATGCGCTTGGCAATCATCTTCATCGCATGGTCTTGGCCGATCACCCGTTTCGCCAAATGCGTTTCAAGGTTCAGAACCGTGTCCAACTCATCACTAACCATTTTACCGACAGGAATGCCCGTCCAATCACCAACCACAGTAGCAACCGCCTGCGCATCGACAATCGGCAGAATCAACGCATTCTCACCCTGCAATTCATCCAATTCAGCATTTTTGGCTTTCAACTGCGCCATCAGATCATCACGCACTTCTGCGCTGATCGTTGGCTCTGTCTCGCCAACTGGATCGTCCTCAGTATCCACCGCACCATTGCCTTCACGCAACTTGGCCCGCAGTTCCAGAATAGCCTCAACTACAACCTTCTCTGCCTCCCAACGCGCATCCAGATCAACCAGTTCAACCTCAGCAGCCACCTTAGATTCCGTCACTGATGCGCGGCGTTTATCCACGTCATAACCAGCGGTTTCATCGCGATCAATGATCTCCATTTCCGTCGTCAACGCATCAATCCGCTTGCGACAATCATCCACCTCGGCAGGAACCGCATGTTGTGAAACCGCAACCCGCGCGCACGTCGTATCCAAAACTGAAACCGATTTATCAGGCAACTGACGCGCAGGAATATAGCGCGCGGACAGGCTCACTGCCGCCTCGATACCCTCGTCCAAAACCTGCACATTGTGGTGGCTTTCCAGCATCGACGCGATGCCGCGCATCATCATAATTGCCTTGGGGATATCAGGCTCTTCAACCGCAACAACTTGGAACCGCCGCGTTAACGCAGGGTCTTTTTCGATGTGCTTTTTATATTCCGCCCATGTCGTGGCACCAATCGTGCGCAATGTGCCTCGCGCCAGCGCAGGTTTCAACAGATTGGCCGCATCACCAGTACCCGCCGCGCCGCCAGCACCCACCAGCGTGTGGGTTTCATCAATGAACATCACAATCGGCGTGATTGATCCCTGAACTTCCTCGATCACCGCTTTCAAGCGGTTTTCAAACTCGCCCTTCATCGACGCGCCCGCTTGTAACAAACCAACATCCAACGCCAACAAACGCGCACCTTGCAACGCAGGCGGTACATCGCCTCGTGCAATGCGCAATGCAAACCCTTCGACCACGGCTGTCTTACCAACACCCGCTTCACCTGTCAGGATCGGGTTGTTTTGACGCCGCCGCATCAACACATCAACGATCTGGCGGATTTCTTCGTCACGCCCAACAATCGGGTCAATCTTGCCGTCTTTGGCCTGCTGCGTCATATCTGTACAATACAGCGCCAGCGCCTCTTCTTTGCCCATTGCAGCAGGGGCCATCGCACCCGATGCTTCGCCCGGAACAGCACCACCGCCCACGTTCGATCCATCTTGCGCTACCAGCGATTCTTCTGGCGATCCATAGGTGATATCGCCAAAATTTTCTGCCAAATCATCTGGCAAAATCCGTGCAAATTCCTTGGAAATGCTCAGGAAAATATTACGCAGGTTCTTGGTTTTCATCATACCCAGAACCAAGTGCCCCGTGCGAATAGACGATGCCGAATACATCAAGCTGGCGTAGACCCACGCCCGTTCAACGGTGTCTTCCAAATGATCCGACAGGCCCGAAAGCGATGATGCGCCGCGTGGCAACCCATCCAACGCCGCTGTCATATCAGCTGACAATTTCGCCTGATCCACTTTGTAATGGTTAAGGATCATATGAAAATCGCTGTCCTGCAGCTGCACGATTTGCGCAATCCAATGCACGATTTCCACATAGGGATTGCCGCGCAATTTACAGAAGGTGCTTGCACTTTCTACAGTTTTATAACTCGTCGAATTCAGCTTTCCAAAAAGCGATTGCAGATTAATCTCGGACATAATTTTCTTCCTTCATGTTTTGGTCCTTTAAAATATTTAGGCCACCTTTTTTCGATAATTTAGGGGTTCAAGAAACAGATCGGCGGCGTCTTCGCGCACCAAACGTTCGCCAACCCAGCTTGTTTGCCCTAGGCGCGTTTGCTGCCCAAGAATGGCTTTGGGGACCTCGTCTCCCTTTAGAATTACGTTCAAATCAAAATCGAGCGCGTCACCGCAATAATTGCGCACAATCGCCGCCAGCCGATCCATCGACGGGCTGCCTGGCAACAAGCGTTCGTATTCTTTTATCGGCAACGGCCCAACCAAAATCCGAAATTTCGCAGACCGCGACCAAACCCGTGATCCAACACTGGTGGTTTGCCCAAGGCCACCGTCGGCGCCCAGCTGCCACTGATCATCTGGCTCCAAATCCAACCAACACCCCACAAATTCCTGCAAACGGAACGGCGCATCAAAGAACGCTGACAGCATCGCAATCAGCCCTTCGCCATTCTTTGGTCCCAGTGCCAAATGCCCCGCAAGGTGGCGTTTGGCCAAATCTGGCATTGCATCGCGGTTGCGCAGCGCCTTGCCATGATGCCCCGCAAGGGCCGCGATATGGCTATCGAATTGCGATCCCTCGCCCCGATCAAAATCAACGGCTGGCTGCCCCGTAACCCAAGCGCGATACATCAGGCTCATGAAACGGTGCGTCAGCATATTTGCAAACGACGTCAGCGTCGTGTCACCTGCATTTACATGCCGTTCGCGCGCATATTCCGTTAGGTGGATTGGCAAGGGACCATGCGGCCCAAAGAACCCAAAAAATCTGTTGATCAACGTCGCAGGTTTTGTCGCGGTTTGGGCTTCATAACTGCGTACTGTGCTTGGTGGAAACGCTAACTCTGCCTCTTGGCCAAGGCGAATACCGTCTTCCTTTGGCCGCTTAGAACGCCCCAAACGCGGTTTGTCCGAATGTTCCGCTTCGATGATGCGCAGCGCATGGAAAATATGGTGGCCTTGCGGATTTTCCTTCAGCTTTTCGAAATGGCTCATATCACCCGCCCCAGCCCCGTTTCAGGCCGCCAGCGCGCAATCTCGCCATTTTGCTGTGTGCGCAAAACGGTCTCGGTAAAGCTGTTGATTGTCACATATTTGCGGAAAAACCGTTCCAAAACGGCGCCCAACAAATACACACTGGTGCCTTCAAACAGGCTCTCGTCCAGCTCGATCGTAATTTCCAACCCGCGCACCGCAGTGGACAGAACCTCATCGCTCATTCGGCGTACAATTGGGCGGCTTGAAACCGCAGTTATACCCTCGAGCTGCATGTTCGTCGCGCGATCCCCTTGGGGCGTATACAACCCAATCAATTCACGCAAGGCGGCCGCGCCATCACCCGAATCTGCATCCGCAATCGACAGGTAATTCAGTGACAAATGGCTGATCAAACGCCACGCTGCATCCCCTTGGGCCAATGTCGGGCGTGGCCGTGTCGGTGTAACAGGCGTGGTGATTTTGCTAACGGGCCCACCCTCTGGCAGATGGAACAAATCATCTTGACCCGTTGGCAACAACATCGGCACATCGCGGTTTGTGACCGTTGCATGCACCGAAAGCTGCGTCATTTCCACATCGTATGGCGCTTGGTTTCCATCCACCAATGCCAGATAGCTTTCAGACCCAAGATAACTGGTCCGCGCGCCTTTCAGTCGTTCCTTTTCGGTGCGTTGCCGCATCTTGCGCTTCACTGTGTAAAACGCGGGGTGCATATTCCCCGACGATGTGAAATCACTGCTGGAAAAGAACGGTCGGAACGGCATATCATCTTCGCCATCCCCACTAATGCCGGTGACCTTATCAATCGCAAACACTTCGTAATCCGCACCAGCCGTGCGATCAGGCAATACATGATGTTCCGTCGCACGAGACGTTATTTGCACACGATCACAGCGTTTCGAAAACAAGTTAATCGCAGGGATACAGTTCAACGAAAACGCATCAGGTGTGATTCCAGGTGCAATTTCTGGCAACCCATCGCGCAGCAAAATATAGATATCCATATCCGCATCCACACACCGTGCAAGGCCAGCGGACAATCCGTTTAGCTCGATGAAATGATAGCGTTCAGGCATTGCAAAATATTCTTGCAACAACCGATACCCATCAAACGACTGGCGCGGTTTTGGCAACAACGCCTCGCTCGCGTCAAATCCAAGCGGCTTAACCCCACCACTTAGCGGCACGGTCCAATCCGCGCGTCGATCAGTAGATCGTGCAACCAGCCCTTTGGTTTGCGTGCACAACAACTGATGCAATTTCCAACCGCGTGCGCCCTGCCCACCTAGGAACAGCGACAACTTGTCCATCTGCAATTCACCGATCGGCAAATCTGCGTGACGTTTCAAGCGCAATCGAATGGCCGCGCGTGCATCCACATCGCCAGACACACCGGCCGCAACCAATGATCCGCGCCCGTCAATATACTCCACTTCGGTAATTTCAATCGGCCATAATGTCAGATCATTGCCCGTCGAAAACACACAGGCGGTCTGCACACCTTCCGTCATAGAAGATCGCAAATGCGTGCTCCGTGGCACAACGTACCCATCTTCCAGATTGGCGTTTTCCATATCGGGATGTAGCTGCGCCACCATCATCGAAGGTGTCGGCGCCAAATAATGCGGGTATACAATTTCCAACAGGTGGCTGGTGAACGCAGGATATTGCATTTCCAATTCCAACTGCACACGCGCGGATAAAAACGCACTGCCTTCCAGCAGTCGTTCCACATACGGGTCCAAAACTTCGACCCCATCCATGCCCAACCGCGCCGCGATCTTTGGGTAACTTTCTGCAAATTCCGCACCCATCTCTCGCAGGTACGACAACTCACTTTCATAGTGTTTTAACAGCCGTGTATCCATCCCGATCAGTTCCCTTTCCTAAGGGTCAGATGGCCCGTTGTTATATCCACTTGGCTTCGCAAATATAATTCCATCGGCAACGGTTGCGCCCACATATCCGCGTGAATATCGAAATCAAAAATCGCATTCGAACTTTTCTCATCACGGTGCAATGATACCTCAAGCGTGCCTTGCTTAATGCGCGGCTCAAACAGTGAGATCGATTTGTGAATAGATTTACGAATCTCCGCCGCCCGCTTTTCCGTTGAATAATAACCCGAAACTTCGTGCACGCCGTAATTCAAAACAGAGGTCGTCACATTCGGATATTCTTCTGGATCAATGTGCGAATCCTGGTTGAATGCATTTAATAGCCAGGACAAATCACGCCGGATAATGTCGCGCAGTTGACGAATATCAATCACACGACTGTCACGGGATTCCTGGTCCATCTCAGGCTCCATGTCCGTCAACCGATCCAACAAAGACGGCTGCAATCGCTCAATGATTGTTTTATCAGCCATCCGCAGCCACACCCATTTCCAGCGTGCGTAAATCCATCAAAGCCACATCCGAATTGTTGGTGGCCAGCAGTCGTTGACCACAGCCAACAAACGTATCAGACCCGATATCTTCCCAAACAGTGGAACGCGATAACATCGCCGCCCCATCGCCGTTTTGCGGTGTGCCCACATACCGCGTCGGGATCAGCGCCACAAACTCGCCGCCGCTTGTCACAGTCAGATTGGCGGCGGTCCAAACACTGTCGCGCAAATCCTCTGGCTCTTCGACGCACAGGGAATGAATGGCCGAAAATGGCATCCAATAATACTTGCCGTTCACTACAATTTCCAACAGTGGACCAAGCCGCATGTCCGCATCGGCAACCCACTCAAATGGCTCACCGTTGATGGTTCCGCTCAGATCGGGCACCGCATCAAATGCTTTTGCACGTAACTCAGCACCCTGTTCGATATTCCCAGCAGCGATGGCTTTATTCACCTCGACCATGTGCGCCACCCACTCCAGCGGCTCACCAAAAATCAACGGGTCTTTTTCGCCTGCGAACACCTTTTCGCGGAACACTTCGCAGATAATCCCCTCGCGGTAGGCTTGCGCCATCGGGATCGCGATCGGGTCTAATTCTGCACATAATTTTAACTGTGTGATGGCACGGTTCCACTCGCCTCGAACACATAATAATTGAAAAAGGAAAATGCGTAATTTCGCATCAGAAGGGTCGGAGCGAACAGCACTTTGCAGCGCGTCTAGAGCGCCATCTAAATCGTTGGCTTTCAAAAGCTCGGTGGCAGCGGCTATAGACAAAAGCGTTCTCCAGAATATAATTTAAAACAGAATGTCGCCGCCACATAATCTGCGGCGGCGACTTTAGAATAGGTTGGCTTACTTCGGCTCGTTCGCGCCAATGTTCCACTTCAACTCTTTGATAGTACCCGCGTCGCCAGTTTCTGTTTGCTCTGTGTACTTCACCTCAACTTGTTCAAAGTTGAGCGTAACATTTTCTGTCAGGCGATCTTCGCCACCGGAACCTCCTGTTGCAATAGACGTCACCAGAACCTTTTCCATTTTGATGATCATGTATTCCAGCGGCTTCTTGCCAGCTTTACGAACAGTCAATGTCGCTTCAGGAAAGTGGTCACCGCTAGCGCAATAAAGTCCTAAAATCGGCGAAGAAAGATCCACCCATTTTGTGATGGAAATGTCTTGGAAGTTCGCCTTACCCGAACCACCACCACCGCCTAGGTGAAAGCTACCAGCGTTGGATATGCCCCACGACCAATTAAGAACGTCGATTTCGCCTCGGTGTGTGCCGTCTTTGGATTCGCCTGCAATTTCGCCTTCAATGTTAAGAAACATGTCTAGAGCCATAATGTATTTTCCTTTGTAAAGTAATGCGGGTTCAACCGCTTTGTTGGGGGCTGGTGCGCCGAGTAATTCGGCGCACCAGATTGCTTTTAGGCTTTCTCGGAAGGAAGCTTAGACACCAGGCGCAGGGACACAGAAAGTCCTTCCAACTGGTAATGCGGTCGTAGGAAGAATTTTGAGGTGTAATACCCTGGATTTCCCTCAACTTCTTCAACGACAACCTCTGCCGCAGCGAGCGGTTTGCGCGCCTTCTCGGCTTCGCTTGACACATTTGCGGAGTGGTCGATGTACTGGTCGATCCATTTCTGCAAATAGAGCTGCATGTCTTCCCGGCTCTTGTAGGACCCAATTTTGTCACGGACCATACATTTTAAATAATGCGCAAAACGGCAGGTCGCAAAAAGATACGGAAGACGCGCTGCCAAATTGGCGTTTGCGGTAGCATCTGCATCATCGTATTCTGCAGGTCTATGCAAAGACTGCGCACCGATAAAGGCCGCCATGTCTGTATTCTTGCGGTGGATCAATGGCATCAAGCCGCCATTGGCCAATTCTGCTTCACGACGATCCGAAATGCCGATCTCAGTAGGGCACTTCATGTCTACCCCGCCATCATCCGTTGGGAATGTGTGCGTTGGCAGGTTTTCAACAGTGCCGCCACTTTCCACCCCACGAATGCGGCTACACCAGCCGAATTCTTTGAACGAGCGGTTAATATTTGTTGCCATGCCATACGCGGCATTGACCCAACCAAAGTTTTCGGATTCTGCATTGCCTGTATCTTCTTCAAAGGCAAATTCTTCGACCGGGTTGGAATTCGCGCCATACGGCTGACGCCCCAAGAAGCGCGGCATCGCCAGACCCAGATATTTGGAGTCTTCTGAATTGCGCAAGCTATTCCATGCTGCATATTCTGGTGTGCTCGTAATCTTGGTCAAATCCCGTGGGTTTGCCAATTCCTGCCAGCTTTCGAACTGCATCAAGGATGGGTCTGCACCCGTGATAAACGGTGCGTGTGCAGCCGCTGCCACTTTGGCCATTTCGCCCAGTAATTCCACATCAGGTGCGGAGTGGTTAAAGTGATAATCACCTACCAAACAGCCGTAGGGTTCGCCACCAAACTGGCCGAATTCTTCTTCGTAAAGCTTCTTAAAGATCGGTGATTGATCCCAAGCAGCGCCCTTAAATTTGCGCAGTGTTTTGCCCAGATCTTTCTTCGAGATGTTCATAACCCGAATTTTCAACTGCTCATCGGTCTCGGTATTGTTGACCAAGTGATGCAGGCCACGCCAAGAGCTTTCGAGCGCTTGATATTCAGCGTTGTGAATGATCGCGTTCACCTGATCTGTCAGTTTCTTGTCGATCTCTGCGACCATTGATTCAATTGAATGCAGCACATTGTCAGAAATAAGACCCGTGTTTTCCAACGCTTGTTGCGCCAGTGTTTTCACCGCAGCCTCTACCGCCGATTTGGCGGTATCTGTGCGCGGCTTGAACTCTTTGTTCAGTAGCGAGGCAAAGTCGACTTCTTCGGTTTCGACGGCACCTGCAACAGCTTCTGTTGCTTTATCAGCCATGAATTATTCCTCCCCTTCGTCATCTCTTGCAGCAGGCGTTGCTGCCAGTGATTTCAACAATTCTGGATTGCTCATTGCATCAGAAATCAATTCTTCCGCGCCAGGTTTGCCGTCCATATAGGTCATCAAATTGGACAGCTCATTACGTGCATCCAGCAGCTGTTTCAGCGGCTCAACTTTTTGTGCAATCGCACCTGGGGAAAATTCATCCATGCTCTCGAATGACAGATCAACAGACATGTTGCCCTCGCCCGTCAGCATATTTGGCACTGAGAACGCAGCCCGTGGCTTCATCGCTTTCATGCGGCTGTCAAAGTTATCAACGTCGATTTCCAGAAACTTGCGATCCGACACACCGGGTTGGGCAACTTCAGATTTGCCAGCGAGGTCTGACATAACGCCCATAACGAACGGCAGCTGAACTTTTTTCTCTGCGCCATACAGCTCCACATCATATTCAATCTGAACCCGAGGTGCCCTGTTACGAGCGATAAATTTTTGTGAACTAGACATTAAATTCTCCATTCTGTTGGTAATGATAAGTGCGCGGTTTGCCGTTCGGCAGGTTCCGCAAGCCATGGGGTTTATTATTCGTCAACAATGCCTCCAACCAATTTGACGTTGTGAACACCATCCGCAGCAATGTCGTTAACGATGGTCATGAAATCCGCACCAACCAACCTCTTGGCCCGCTGCAACAACAACGGCACAGGGCTCGAAGGTTCGTAAATTGTGTAATAGGCGATGATTCGATCAATCGAGGCTTCAACATCACGGGGCGATGAAATCGCGCCACTTGGTGCTGACTTGGCGGCGGCGCTACCTGCGGATGTACCGTCTTCGTCATCTTCAACCAATTCGACGGCCTCTACACCTGTCTCCTCTGCCAATCGCGTCGCGGCGCGTTGCAGCATCTTGATCAGCGGATCCAAATTCGGGCCCATGCCCGGTGTCTTCTCATCAAACACCGCGTCCATGCCACGAACATCTTCCAATGCTTGCGCCACAGCGGCTTGAATGCCAGCCAAAACCTCTGGGTCGGTATCTTTGAACGCCGCGCCAATACCTGCTTGATCAGGAATATTCTCTGTGCCATCCAACAGGGAAACTTCGCCGTCAGCCACTGCCATGTCACGCAGGGTGACACCGCCAAAGGCTTTACTTTGTGTCAGCGGCGCACGGCGCACCAACTTTACCATCGTGTCAGAGTCAGCGATCCCCAAAACGGTGTTCACCCGCATTGTCGGATCGTTATCGTCGTCCGCATCCAGTTCTGGATGGCAGCTGTCCCAATACTGTTCCAAACAACCGCGCATGTAGCTTGTGACTTTGGCAAACCCTGAAAACCCATTTTTGCGCAACTCCGCGCTGGCCAGATAAACCGCTGCGCGCAAATCGTGGCTTTGCTCCAGAACTGCCAAGGCTTTTTCAATAACGGCATTATCGTCAGGCGCTTCGGCTTCCATAATCTCGTCACCAACTTGACGTTCTTCACCTGGCTGGGCGACCAAAAGAAGATCTGCAAAAACAGTTTCATATTCTAGATTTTTACCGCTTGGCGCGTCTTCTCCAAAATTTTTAAGGAGCTCTTCCACTTTTTCTTCCCTCTAAGTAGTCCACGCTCTTGAACAGAGACGTCACAATTTTTTCAACGATGCCTGTCAAAACTGACTGCACTTTCCTATGAAAATTAGTAATTAAATATGCTCGCCCCTGAAGTGATATTTGGCACTATTTCGTGCTTATTTTTTTTGAATCGATAAATAGTTATTCGATTCTTGTCCCATAAGTTTAGCATAACAACATATTATTGCTAGTATTTCTGTGAGGTTTTTACAAATTTTTAATCCACAAATTTAAGGGCTTGACCAATCACAACCTGCACTCCCAATCTAAATGAAAGATTTGAAAGGGTTTGCGATGAAGAATTTTTGGAAGTTAACACAAACACTGGTGATAAGCGTTTTGGCCATCGGTCTGCAGACAGCACAGCCGCACGCACAATCGAACGGCATCACAGTAGAACTGAACAAGTTCGAAGTAAGCGACACAGGCGGCTGTCGCGCCTTCTTCCTGTTTCGCAATCAATCCGACATCACCTTCGAAGGTTTTGAAATGTCGCTGGCGATTCTCGACAACACAGGGGTCATTGACAGGCTTCTCTCAATTGATGCTGCACCAATCTCGGCGGCACGCACCACGCTAAAACTGTTTGAAATCTCCGATATCTCCTGCCCCGAAATCTCTGAAATTCTGCTGCACGAACTTCCCTCCTGCCGCCCGCAAAACGGCGAAGAAATGAATTGCTTTCCGATCATCACCCTCCACAGCCGTACCTCCGCGACACTGGTGAAATAATGGGCGATCTTGCAGGAATGCTCCAAAGCGGTGGCCCGATTGTCTGGCTGCTCATCGTTCTTTCAATTTTCTCCCTCATGCTCATCTGCGTCAAAACCCTCGCCCTGCGCGGCGTTCTTGGCGGTGAACCAAGACGTGCTGCAGCTTTTGAACAGTGGTCAGGGGGCGATAAAACTGCCGCGATGCGCGCCATGGATTCAGCGTCGACACCCGCCGACCGTATCACTCTTGCGGCAATGGAAGGGCTGGCCGCAAATAAACCACGCCCCGTTCTGACAGATGATCTCGAATGGCGCGGCAACTCAGAAGTAGCGGCCATGAACCGTCAGATCCGGATTCTTGAACTTATCGCCATGATCAGCCCACTTCTTGGCCTGCTCGGAACCGTCCTTGGCATGATCCAATCTTTCCAAGAACTGGCCTTGGCAGAAGGTGCCGCCAACGCATCCCTGCTTGCTGCTGGTATTTGGCAAGCACTCCTTACAACCGCCGCTGGCCTACTCGTCGCAATCCCCGCCGCCGTCGCCGCCAGCTTACTCACCGAAAAAGTAGAACGCGCCACTGGCCTCATTGAAACCGCAGTCGGGCAATTGTTCGCAATCGAGGATGCACGCTAAGCCATGCAACTCAAGCACGCCAAACCCCCACAGCGGCTGATCTCGCTGGTGTCCATGATTGACGTTCTGTTGATCATGCTGGTGTTCTTTATGGTCACGTCAACCTACCTCAACCTCGACATGATCCCGATGGCGCAAAGCAGTGACGAGGTCACCAGTACCGCGCCAACCACGGAACCAAAAACCGTGATGATCCGCCTTGGCGGCGATGGGCAAACCTACCTGCAAGGCCGCCCAACCCAACTGTCACAACTCGCGCAAACCCTGCAATCGCGCGATCCTAACACCAATATTTTGATCCTGCCCTCGGCCCGCGCTTCAACCCAAAGCCTCGTCACTTTGATGGACACACTTACAACGTCAGGCATCACCAGCCTGCGCATCGTCCAGCTAGAGGCATCGCCATGAAATTCGCGCGTCCAACCCGCAAGGAGCACCCCGAAACCATCATCCCGTTGATCGACGTGGTCTTTTTCCTGCTGATCTTTTTCATGCTTATTGGGCGCATGGACGCAACCGCCCCGTTCGACGTAACCCCCGCAATCGCGATGACAGGAACCGACATGCCAGGGGGCGGCACGACCGTTTCCATCAGCGCCACAGGCCAAATCGCGCTCGACGGCGCTGAACTCGACACATCGGGCCTGCTCGAAACCCTGCGCGACACGCTCACGAAAACCCCAGCAATCCTCATCCGCATCAACGCCCACAAAGACGCCGAGCTTCGTTTTGTCCTACCCCTTGTTGCGCAAATCGAAACCCTCGGCGCGCGCGACATCGAACTCGTCGTCACACCGGCAACGCCATGACAGGCAAACGCATCGGCATTTGGTCAATTTGCGGCGCAGTCTCGGCAATTGCGCACGGCGGCGCACTTGTCGCCCTCACGGTCGCCACAACGCCAGACCCAGTTGAGGATCAGCCAACACCAAAATCACGCCTCAACATCGAAACCCAAGAAGTTGACCGCGTCACGGCAGCCGAAGCACCAGCCGCCACAGAAAAAGTCCCCGAAGGTGCAACAGATGCGACCCAAATTGGCCAAGGCGTGATCCAACAATCAACCGCCAAAGCGTCCACGTTAGTCCCGAAAAAAGTGGCCGCTGCGGCACCAGAAACACAAACGCAAACGGCTATTGCCGCAACCCCGTCAGCGACAAAACCAGCCACGCCACAAACCACCACAATCAAAGCCACAGCCGCGAAACCTGCCAAAATCTCCTCTGCCACCGCGCCAACGATCCAAACCGCCAGCCTCGCCGTTTCGGCCCTGACAACCCAAACCACATCCACGTCAAACCTTGCTCAAGATACCCCAATCCTCGAACTTCCAGCCGAAAAGGGTAAGGCATCTCTAGCATGGTCGGGTGGCGGTACAATGGACCCAGTTTCACTCGCCGCGATCCAAGCGTTCATGCAGCCGGGCGATGCAACACAAAACACGCAAACCGTGCGCGATGGCATTTCCGCCGTCCTCGCATCCGTCCCTTGCGCACGCCTTCAAACCGTCTTTGATCCAGAAACAGGTGCGTTGCAATTGCGCGGCCACATCCCTGATCCCGACATGCGCACCTCGATCCTTGCGGCGCTAAAATCACAGGTCGGCACCACCATCCCCGTGTCCGACGAGCTGCTTATTTTACCGCGCCCCCAATGCGGCGCACTGTCGGGCATCGCCAACGTCGGCCTGCCGCAATCCACCGATCAAATCACCAACCCACGCGTGGTTGGCCCCAGCGGATTTGCGCGAAACTACACCTACACCAACGGTGAACGCCTGACCCTGGACCTAACCGCGCCCGATTACGATGGTTACATTTATGTGGATTATTTCACCGCCAACGGGGATGTTTTACACCTGCAACCAAACACGGTTGTTCCGTTGGAATTTGCGGCTGCGCAATCCCAGCAATCTGTCGGGAAAAATCGCGATAACAAACCGTTCCTTGAACTGACCGTTTCACCGCCCTACGGCCAAGAAATTGCTGCCGCTATTGCGTCCTCTGTTCCACTGTACGATGGGTTGCGCCCGATCCAGGAACCCGCGGACGCCTACCTGGAATTTATCAAAGAACGGGTCGCAGTTGCGCGTGCTCAAAACCCCGATTTCAAAGGCGAATGGGTCTATTTCTTTATCTCGACCAAAAAAAACTAGCTTTTATTTGCAGTCGTTTGCGGCCCAAACCCGCACATTTTGCTTAAAGCCACCGCCATACGGGCGCGATTTGCCCAATGCCCGCTTGGCACTTGCCTTCAGATAGGTCTGACCCTGCGCGCACAGCATCTCGTGGCTCCATTCGTGGCAATTGCTGCAATGTTGATCTTTCCACAACTGGTCTGGAATGCCTTCGATCGGGGTGAACATCGGCGCGTCCAAAATCAGCTGCACAATGGTCGATCCCAAAACACCGTCCCCACCCGTGGTTAGCTCAGCCTCAAAAGTGACATCGGCAACGGCAACCTCTGTTGGTACGCCTTCGGATTGCGCGGCTTTCCTTGGCAATAATATCGAACTCAAACGTTTCCAATTCTGCAAAAATGCCAGTGAGAAATCTGTCCAAATAGGCCTGATAATCAGCAGCTTGCCCCGATGCCTGCGCCACCCCAATCAGGTCACGCTCAGCGTCTTCATCCCCTGCAACCACGTTTGACGCTGGTTCTGCAACTGGCTCTACCTTCAGGGCGTTCACGCTCACTTCTTCTTTCATCAACTCGGTCAACAACGCCTGCGTCTAGGGCATCAATGCGCTGTCAGGGAATCCACGCATGAACAACATAACCTGCATCGCACGATTCTTTTACAGAACCCCACATCGCCTGCGCCGACATATCATCTACCGAAACCGCTGCCTTTGCTTCAAAGAAAAAATCACCCGTCAACGAAGACGTATCCCAAGGGGTTTGCTGCCCACCTGTTTTTTCGATCACTTCAATGCGAACATTCTTGAACACTTTTTCAATTGGCAGCCCTGCCAACAGTATCTGTTTTGCCAGCGCTTTGGTGAACAGGCTGCTGCCATCCAATCCATCCAGCGCAACTGCACCCGGACCCGTAGCATATGACAAAAACGTGCCAACAGGGGCTTTCATTTCGGCCAAACCATTGTCGTTCAAGTCCAAAATATCCTCAAACGGATTGTTTCGACACGCATCCAGAATGAAGAAATTCGTTTTGTTTTTCGCCGAAAACATTTGGCGCAAAACCGAATTGGTCTGCACCGCCACAAGGCTTAAGTCTGCAGCATCTGACAGGGTCGCATCCACGGGCAACAGGTAATTCGCACCAAACGATTGCACGCCGTGCTCCGCATAATAAAACAAACCTGTCGCCTCTGGGCCAGCGACGCGCAAATCACGGCCAAATTGCGCGATGGCACGGTTCAGCGTAATTTGCGTGGTATCTGTTAAAATCGTAACCTCAAAACCACATTCGCCCAAGGTCGTGGCAATCAACTGTGCGTCTGCAACAGGGTTATCCAGCGGCGAAACCAAGCTGTACTGGCCATTGCCAACAACCAGCGCGATGCACGGTTCAGCCATGGCAGTCGTTGCAGTGATAACCACCATCACCACGGCACAGAAAAATGCCCATATCATTTAGTTCAGTCTCAATTCAGTACAATCAACCCAATGCGTCAGTTCTTCCAACGGCTTTCTTTCGTGGAATTATCCGCAATCGGGTTACTTTCACCGTAAACTTTGCTCACAATTCTGTCTTTCTTAAGGCCAATCGCCGTCAAAAACTGTGTCACAGAAGCCGCACGACGTCGTGACAACCGTTCGTTCTGTGCGTCCAATCCAACGGAATCCATATGCCCACCAACTTCGATAATCATACTAGGGCAGCGCGAAATAATATCCGCCAATGAGTTCAAAAAGGCGCACTTTTCGCCTCTAACAGCGCACTTCCAGATTTGAAATAGATGTTGCCCGTACGCGGTAAAATCTCAAAACGACCCTTGCACACTTTGGCATCAAATTCGGCCGTTTCCAACACAGCGGATGCAGGTTTTTCTGTCTCTGCACTCACTTTGGCCTCTGTGCTTGCTCCAACGAAATTTCGGGAAAACATCCAATCAAAGTACATAGTCGCAGACGGTAAAATCTCGACATTCGCCGCGTCCTGCAACTTTGCAAGGCCACCCGTCAGGTCGAAATCCTCAACCACAATCGAAATGGGCGCGTGGGTTGAAATCAACACCAGATCATCCGTCAAAAGGGTCGCAACGACATCCGCAGTAAACTCTTTCTTCAAACCGTGCAGATCAAGCGTGTAGCTCAGAGGCACTGTTTTTAAATCAGACAAAACCGCGGGATCAATCTTGGCCGACACAACCGTTTCGGGAAACTTTAACGTCTCAAAAAACAGGAACCACATCCGTACATTGCGCAGGTCAATTTTGTATCGATTGAATCAAGCAGGATGGTAACTTTCGCCTGCCCAGCATCGTCAATTCCACCCGTCGACGTCGCAAAACTGCTGGATTCAACGACAGTTTTCTTTTTCACCGATTAAAAATTAAGGTTCAACGCATCTGATTGCAGGGTCCATCCATTCACAAACGGATTTTCCTGCGCGAAGCCAACCCCAGCACCCATCGCTGTAAACAGTCCAAAAAACAAGCGTCAGATACTTCATTTTCATCCCTCAGAATTTTGTAATATTTTTAAATACTTACTAAGGACTGCACATAACAAGCTAAGCCACTTGAAACGCAATGCACAGCCTTCTAGGCTGCGCACAAGGTTTGATTTTCACAAATAGATTTATAGCGAGCGCAAAAGAACTTTGGATTCTGATCCAAGTGCAGCTGCAATCTGTTGATAATGCGATTTTCGACGTTGCGAATTATTGGCCGAGCGCAACAATTTCAATTGTGCATTCGCGATAATCAATTCTGCTTGTTTTTTCACAGATGCTGCGGTCGCAGGCTTGATCGGTGTAATCCGCTTAGTCCTTTTTCCAGTCGCTGAACCGGGGGTTCTGACTCGAATCCGCTGCTTTAATGAATCTCGGTTTAAAGCTGCCAGGTTGCGCAGCCTTGCGGATGCCACCGCAATAATTTTCCGGGCTTTACGGTAATCACCTTGCGTAGACAACTCTTTAGACAGCGACGCCAGTCGCTCGCCCAAACAGTCAACATAATACGCACTCTCCAATTTCTCACAAAGGGCACCAGCCGCACTCATGCGCGAAGTAATTGCATTCGTTGCGGGGGTGGATACATCTCGTAGCGAAACAGATCCTGAATTCGTACTAATGTCACGTGGCTGGGCATCCTGGGATATGTCACCGCTCCCATCCGGGCTTGGTCCATGCCCTGATGCTTGGGCATTGTCCAATGCACTCATACAAAATGTAACCGCAATTGCAGGGATCAATCCGAAACCAAATAATTTTATTTTCATAACCATTCTCCTAAATGCTGCTCTTAGGACATGCAATCATACCCTATGAATAGTGCTGTTGATATTGCTTAACACAATAGACAAAAATTGTATCGCCTTACCTTATAACTATCAATTAGTTTCAATTACCACCGGATTCAACCCACCGCAAATCCGCCCAAAAGAGAGCCGCATTCAACGGCTCAATCAAGTGTTTTTGAGGTGACTTAAGCTTCTAACATCCGACGCAGCAATTCCACGTCTTCAGCGATTTGATTGTCCACAAAGCGCAATTCTTCGATCTTTTTCACCGCATGAATCACCGTCGTATGATCGCGTCCACCAAACCGTCGCCCAATTTCAGGCAAAGATTTAGACGTCAATGTTTTCGCTAAAAACATTCCAACCTGACGTGGCCGCGCAATAGCACGCGCACGTTTCGGGCTAAGGATATCGGTCATCCGCAGGTTATAGTGATCCGCCACTTTACGGATAATCTCATCCACCGTGACTTTGCGATCAGAGGCCCGCAAAATATCAGCCAAACATTCCTGCGCCACATCCAGCGTCACTTCACGCCCTACAAGCGACGCAAACGCATATAGGCGCGTCAACGCACCTTCTAAAACACGCACATTGGTCGAAATGCGATGCGCAAGGAATTCGATCACACCATCCACAATTTTTACATCGGGATAATGCTTTGCCTGCATCTCGGACTTGATTTGCAAAATGCCCAAACGCAGTTCGTAATCCGTTGGATGCAGGTCCACAACCAACCCCCACTGAAGGCGGCTTTTGATGCGTTCTTCCAGCCCATCAATTTCACCGGGCGCACGGTCCGCAGAAATAACAATCTGTTTGTTCTGATCAATCAACGCATTGAACGTGTGGAAAAATTCGTCTTGGGTGCTGTCTTTGCCCGCAATGAATTGCACATCATCAACCATCAGCAAATCGACGGAACGAAACAACTCTTTGAACGACATCGTATCCTTGAACCGCAAAGCTTGCACAAAGCGGTACATGAACTGCTCAGCCGATAGATACAGGATCTTAGCTTCTGTATTGCGACGTTTTGCATCCCAGGCAATCGCATGCATCAAATGGGTTTTACCCAATCCAACGCCACCATACAAAAACAGCGGGTTAAACGTAACATGGCCACCCTCAGCCACACGACGCGCCGCCGCATGGGCCAACTCATTTGGTTTCCCAACAACAAAATTATCAAACGTAAAACGGGCATCAAGTGGTGCACCAGGTAATTCTGGCGATCCAGTTGCGCGCGATTTCACAACAGGCTGTGCAACTTTTTCCGCGACAGCCGATGCAGCAGAAACATTTGCAATGCCAATTGAAAACTCCAACCGCGCAATCACGGCGCCGCATTCATTGAACAAACCTACGATCTTGTCAGAATAATTCCGCGAAACCCAATTGCCCAGAAACCCCGTCGGCGTCCGAAAATGTGCGACAGATCCGTCCAGACCTTCAAATTTCAACGGTTCGATCCAGTTTTTAAATGCATCCGCACCCAGGTCGTTACGCAAACGATCTTGTACCAATCCCCAAACTTCAGTTGTCATACTATCCCCAAATTTATTAAGACTGCCGCCAAGGCAATCCGCTATTCTTCCAACCATTTGTATTCCCTCTGTGTTGGGATTGGTCCAAGTCACCCTCGAAACCGCCAATAATATTGACGCATTCAACTTCTTGACCTTGCGCAGCAAAGGCCTCGGCAACCAACACGGCTGCTGACAAAGATCGAACACCAGATCGACACAGAAAGTATATTTTGGAAGGCGCAGCACCATCCAATTGGCATTTTAGATCATCCAAAAAGGATGTGTTTTGTTGCATTCTGGGCAAGGTCGCCCACTGGTTTAACAGAGGCTCTTTTCCCAGCTCGTTTAAATTAGGCAGCCCCACAAACGACCATTCAGCCTGTGTGCGAACATCCACCAGAACCGCATCTTTGATATCACGTAAGCCATCCCAAGTTTCCTGTGGTCCAATTTCAGAAACTCGGTTGTCCATTTAGCATACGTCCTTTGAAGCAGTTTCGATTCTCGATTCTTCGTCGTGCGATGAATCACTCCCCTGTTATAGCAACAGTACCCAAGACCAAACAACGACTCTTCTCTGTTGACTCGCAATTTAGTTTGCGAATCTGCACATATGTAACATTTTGATTTTATTGATAAAATTTGCATTAAATACGATAAATCTGCCACCTAAAAAGGCAGCAGGATTAGGGTATTAAGAATTGTGAGATGCAACATAAGCAGTTCTGCGGCAACTTGATCAAGATAGTGAGACACAGGCGTTGCCTCAACGGGATCAAATAGAGAACACCGCACCCGCACCCGATTCTTTTCATGTCGAGCAAAATTTACCCAAGGGGCGCGATACCTACCCATCAGACACAAAAAAACAGGGCCCGTCTGGACCCTGTCATCTTGTTTGAAACCAAAAGGTTACTTAAGCGAGTGATTTAACCCGTGCCGACAGGCGCGAGATTTTTCGGCTTGCAGTGTTCTTATGCAGAACACCTTTTGTCACACCGCGCATCAATTCTGGCTGAACGTCTTTAAGTGCAGATGCTGCAACAGTCTGATCACCACCTTCGATCGCTTCTTCTACTTTACGCAGAAAAGTGCGGATCCGCGAGCGGCGGGCTTTGTTTACTTCAGTGCGACGTTCGATTTGACGAGCACGTTTTTTTGCTTGAGGCGTATTGGCCATGGTAAAATTCCTGATCTTACGGGTTCGAAAGATGAACAGTGCTTCTAGGACCACTTTGGTCGCAAGTCAACGGGGCAAACTGCGATTATTTACCCCTAAATTTCGGGGATCGTTTTTCGATAAACGCTGACATGCCCTCAGATTGGTCTTCAGTGGCGAAAAGCGCATGAAACAAACGCCTCTCGAACAAAATACCTTCGCTAAGGGTTGTTTCGTACGACCGATCAATAGCCTCTTTAACGGCCATTGTGGTCAGTGTGGATTTCTCGGCAATCTTGGTTGCCGTCGCCATTACGTCTTCCATCAGCTTTTTCGCAGGAACAATGCGACTCACCAAACCTGATCGCTCTGCCTCCTCGGCATCCATGAATCGGCCCGTCAGGTGCATTTCCATCGACTTTGATTTGCCCACAAACCGCGTCAAACGTTGCGATCCACCAATCCCTGCCATCACCCCAAGATTAATCTCGGGTTGGCCAAATTTGGCTGTATCCGAACAGATAATAAAATCACACATCATCGCCAATTCGCACCCACCGCCCAGCGCATAGCCGGAAACCGCAGCAATAATAGGCTTACGACACTTTAGAATCGCTTCTGTTTGTTCGGTAAAATAATCAGACGAGAACATATCAACGAAAGATTGCGGGGCCATTTCCGTAATGTCCGCACCCGCCGCGAATGCTTTTTCGCTGCCGGTCAACACGATACAGCGTACTTTGTCGTTTTTGCCCATGCCATCCAGCGCAGTGGCCAGTTCGTTCAGCAATTGTTGGTTCAGCGCATTCAGCGCGTCAGGTCGGTTTAATGTGATCAAACCAACATGGTCTTGGACGTCCACATTTAAGGTTTCGTAACCCATAGAAGCACTCATTCGCTGTTTCTTGAACGACAATCAATATCACAGGCGCATGTGGATTCAACCTAAGACTGACAAACATCACAGTAGAACGACGATCGCCCCGATTGAACGGCGCGTAATACTGTCCCTTTACAACCACTTGTCTTGCATGGCTCACCTTCGCGCCCGTACACCGCGAATGAATGTTGAAAATACCCCAACTCCCCATCCGCTTGCCGATAATCCTTTAATGACGAGCCACCCGATTCGATGGCTTCCCCCAAAACTTGGCGAATCGCAGGCACCAAATTCGCCACACGCTTACCGCTTAATCCACCTGCTTTGCGCAGCGGCGATATCCCCGTGCGCCACAGCGCCTCGCAGACATAAATATTGCCTAACCCAGAAACGATTCTCTGATCTAGCAGCACAGATTTGATCGGTGAATTCTTCCCCCTTAACGCCGCCTTGAAATACGCCTCGTCAAATTCATTCCCCAGCGGCTCTGGTCCCAGCACCGCCAACAGCTTGTGCGCCTCGCCAGAATCAGTCTCAAACAAATCCATCGATCCAAAACGGCGCGCATCATTAAACGTAATCCGCGTGCCGTCTTCCATATCCAGCACCACATGATCGTGTTTCGCAGGCGCGGGATGCAGGTGATGAAACTCCCCCAGCAGGTCCTTTGGCTCACCCGATGGCGCGGCAATTGTCATCCGCCCCGACATACCGAGGTGAATAAGCAACGTCTCCCCCGTGTCCAAATCCCCCAGAATATACTTTGATCGCCGCCGCAACCGCACCACAACCGCCCCTGTCAGCCGATCCGCCATCCCCTCAGGAAACGGCCAGCGCAAATCGGGCCGCCGCACATCCGCCACAGCAATCCGCTTGCCAACCATCGCAGGCTCCAACCCACGGCGCACGGTTTCAACTTCGGGTAATTCAGGCATCGCTTACGTCCTCAGCGCGTTCCCACCCTGAAAACCACGTGCGTCAAGCTTTTGCAACATTATGCGCGATGCGCTCTTTCATATCGGCGTAAAAATCTGGCCCTTGCGTGATGAATTTCAACACCTCGACCTTGCGCTCATCCGCAAACCACAACCGCCACATGCCGTTGCTCTGCTCTGCTCTGCTCAGACATGCTGTCCAGTTTGCGCAAGTCGTATTCCTTTTTCCTGAATGTCCAATCGCGCACCCAAAGCCTGTCTTGGTCGTAACGCACAGAAAAGCTCCAGCTGAACACAACGTAATAACCGATAGCTGCCATCATCAGAAAATCCATATAAGAAAGCGTCAGCCGACCGCTGCTCACTTCGTCAAAATACCACCAACCCGCAAACCCCAACACCGCAATAGACGCGCCCCGCAACCCAATGGTCACATGCATTTCTTTTTCGCTGTCGATTCGGCGCACACCACCATTCTGGCCCAGCGCAAAAATCCTGTTCATTATAATTTGATCAGGGTGCAAAAACCCACCACCAGCATTTTGCGGCCACAGCTTTTTGAACATGCCAATCACCATGGAAATCCCCAATGGGATCAGCAAAGCCATCCAAAACATCCCACCAAGGATTTGATCCAAAACTTTATCTACATCGCTCATTTGCCTGCCCCGAATTTCCCCCCTGTTTGCAGGTCGAAATTGTCAATAATTGGGCGATCCCTTTGGCCCAACCACAACACGGCCCCGATGCCACATCCCCAAAACAAGAATAGCTCAAAGATCAAACACAGCGCGGCGCTAACGCAACGGGAAAAACTCTCAGATCAATATCAACCCGACATTCGATCTAAACGGGCAACCGTATTGCTTGCTGCCAGATTTGTTTTAGGAAGCTCCAGCATTAGCTCTCGATAGCCAACCGTCTTTGACGGAATGCGAAATACGGTTTTGTCTACAAAAATAAGTCTGCTCCCGACAATGACGGAATTCGCATGCAGCAGCAAAACCTCGACAACTTGGTCCCAAGAAAACGCCTTGGGCCACCAAAGAAACCTTTTGCGATAGATCCTAATTTCGTCGAATTGGTATTGCATTAACAAAACCTAGCTCATTGCAGAAAACATGGCGGCAAAAACAAATACATCCACAAAAACAGCCCAAGCATTTTCACGCCCAGCCAACAGGCCATCGTATTGCAACCAAACAACACTGGAAAAACAAACATGCGAGAAAAGGGTCGCTATCAGCATGGGAAATGTATCCTTGAGCGAGTTTTTGACAACACGCACAGGTGTCGAACCAACAATTCTTACACCACCTTTACTAACCGCTTGCGTGTTCCAATTCATCAAAGCAGTGATTTTCGCCTGCTTGACCAACCACGTCCACCATTTAAGTTTTAGAAACAAAATGACCAAACCAATGGATAATCCAATCCACACCCCTGGTGATCCCGATTTGATACCCTCTAATACCTCAAACATAACCTGCACCCATGCCGCATTCCCTCATCGGTTATCCCGCTATATACATGCGATCAAATCAAAGCGAGAGACCCACATGACCGAATCGCAAAACACCACTCACTTCGGCTTTAAAACCGTTGATGAAACTGAAAAAGCAGGCATGGTTGAAGGCTTGTTTTCCTCCGTTGCCTCTAAATACGATGTCATGAACGATGCGATGTCCATGGGCATCCACCGCCTCTGGAAAGATGCGATGATGGATTGGTTGGCCCCACGCGGCGCACTCAAACTGCTCGATGTGGCAGGCGGCACAGGCGACGTTGCATTCCGATTCTTAAAACGCGCACCACAATCCCACGCCACCGTGTTTGATATGACCCAAGGCATGCTCGATGCCGGCCGCACCCGCGCCGAGGCAGACGACATGGCCGAAAGCCTCAATTGGGTCTGCGGCGATGCGATGGCCCTGCCCTTCGCCGACAACACATTCGACGTTTACACCATCTCCTTTGGCATCCGAAACGTCACCCGCCCCCAAGTCGCCCTAGAAGAAGCCTACCGCGTTCTAAAACCGGGTGGCCGCCTGATGGTTCTGGAATTTTCCCAAATCCCAAACCCCGCGATGCAATGGGCCTACGATCAGTATTCGTTCAACGTGATCCCAAAAATGGGCCAAGTCATCGCGAATGACGCCGACAGCTACCGCTACCTCGTGGAATCAATCCGCAAATTCCCCGACCAAGACACCTTCTTGCGAATGATCCAAACCGCAGGCTTTGAGAACGCAAAATACCGCAACTACACGATGGGCATCGCCGCCCTGCATTCTGGTTGGAAAATTTAAATGCTTTGGCAAAAGCAAGGGCCTGCTAAATGAGAGGCCCGCACAATATCTGGCGCTTAATCCGCACAGGCGCCACGTTTGAACGCACAGGCGCGATGAAACTTGCGCTCGAGGCTGTCGATGCCCCTGCACCCGTGCGCATCGCCGCCCGCGTTCTCGGTTGGCCGTTCAAATGGCTCGGCCTCAAGGGCGATCCGACCCAACCACCGATGCTACGCGCCATCACCGCACTTGGCCCCGCCTACATCAAATTGGGCCAGCTGATGTCCACCCGTCCCGATGTGGTCGGCACGCAAATGGCCAACGAACTCCGAGTGTTGCAAGACGCCGTGCCACCCTTTTCAATGGCACAAGCTCGCGCCGAAATCGAACACTCCCTTGGCGCACCCGTTGACGAAATCTTCTCCGATTTCTCTGAACCCGTCGCCGCTGCCTCCATCGCCCAAGTCCACCGCGCCCACCTGCGCGACACAGGCCAGGACGTCGCCGTAAAAATCCTGCGCCCAGGTATTGAACGCGCCTTTTCGCGCGACACAGATGCATTCCACTTTGCCGCAAAAATCATCGAACTGCTATCATCATCGGCACGTCGCTTGCGCCCGTCCGACATCATCCAACACTTCGCCGACACCGTAAAAGGCGAACTTGATTTGCGCATGGAAGCCTCTGCCGCAGACCAATTTTACACCAACACAAAAGACGACGATGGCTTTTCCGTGCCGCGCGTTGTCTGGCAACGTTCTGCCCGTTCCGTCATGACGCTCGAATGGGCCAACGGCACCAACATGGGCGACGTTCCCGCCCTTGTCGCAGCGGGCCACAACCTACCAAAAACAGGCGCACGGATCGTGCAATTCTTCCTCGGCCACGCCCTGCGCGATGGGTTCTTTCACGCCGACATGCACCAAGGCAACCTCAAGGTTGCCCCAAACGGCGACCTCATCGCGCTTGATTTTGGCATCATGGGCCAGATCGACGAATACACACGCCGCGTTTACGCAGAAATCCTCATCGGCTTTATCCGCAAAGATTACCGCCGCGTCGCCGAGGTACACTTCGAGGCAGGATACGTCCCCGCCAACCAAGACGTCGAAGCCTTCGCGCTTGCGCTACGTTCCGTCGGCGAACCCATTTTCGGCCAAGACGCCACCAACATTTCAATGGCCCGCCTCCTCGCTCACCTATTCGACGTGACCGAACGTTTTGGCATGGAAACCCGCACCGAACTGATCCTGCTGCAACGCACAATGGTTGTGGTCGAGGGCGTCGGTCGCTCCCTTGATCCCACCCTAAACATCTGGGAAGTCGCCCAACCCGTTGTCGAAAAATACATCACCGACAACCTCGGCCCCAAGGCCGTGTTCCGCGACCTCAAACGCACCGTGCAAACCCTGTCTCGTTTTGGCCCACAGCTTCCACAACTTGTCGAAAACGCACTTTTGCGCACCGCTGCTCCGCTCCTTGAGCCCAAAAAACCGTCTAAATGGATCGGCCTCGCGTGGTTCATCTTGGGTGGCAGCGTCGTGGCCACCGTGATGACCTACCTCGGATGATCCGCAAAGCGATCAGCCTATTTTTCTTTGCCTGCGCTGCCTTTTTCGCCTTCGTCTATTACGATCGCTACTACAAATGGCGCCACTATTTTAACGACCAAGGTCGCTGCTACGATTCCAAAACTGCAACTGTTTACCTAGAACAAGCAGGCATTGTTTGGACGATATTTTTCATCGCAACACTCATCCCTGCCCTGGTCCTGTGGTTCAAAAAGCCTGCGTCTCGGGGCTAATTCGATGATCCTCACAAAACGCAATCAAACGCGTTAAATCCGCCCGCCGCCAGTCGCGTTTATGCGCACTCGAATTGTCCAACTGCGTCGTCGCCATCGCTGTAATAAACAACCGCCACAGCGCACCATGCACATAATCGCGCTGACACTGCGCCAACGAATATTCCGCCACATTCAGCGCGCCGTGATACCGCGCAATCATCGCGGTTTCGCATCCACGGCGCACCTCGGGCGTGGTCGAACTGATCAGGAAAAACGCCAGATCATGCACGCCCTTCCCTTTGCCCATGAACTGCCAATCCAACAGCACAGCCCCCGTGGTGCCAAACAAAACATTATCCACCTGCGCATCGCGATGCACCACGGTTTGCGGCCCTTGCATTATGGCTGTGAATACACCGTGCGTGTCACCCGCCAGCCAATCTCCCAGCGTAATAAACCAGTCAGGCAAAACCACATCAGGCAACAGCGCGGACACCGCAGCAGGATACTGCGCCCACAACTGCGCAAAATCAAACTCATCCAACAACGCCAAGGCAGGTAAATCCGCAATCTCCTCGCTGCTCCAAAACGCGCCGTGAACCTGCGCCATCGCATCGACAAGCTGCGCAACATCGCCACCATCACAGCCATCCAAAAACGGTACAGATCGCAACGCGCCCATGTCTTCAATCACCAGCGCGCTCATACCTGTCGCACCATCAAATCCACCAAAATAGTATTCAGGAACAGGCAATCCCCGCCCCGCGCTCATCTGATAAAATTGCACTTCTCGCGCATTCGCCGCCGCAAAAGATGCCCGTAAAACCGCCCCTTCTGGCGACAGTTTCGCAACCATCGCTTCCCCGTCCAAGAAAACACGAAACAGGCCGCCACCCGTGAACCCCTCGTCCACGCCGATCCGCTCTACTTTGCGAACACAAACCGCGCGGCCCAGCACTTTGCTTAGCCACACAGATGTAATTTCTTCCGCATTTTTTGGTAGGTTTTCTATCACAACGACTTTGCCGCCTCAACCGTGCTTAAACTGGGGCTTAACTCCCTCGGTACGTCGAATATCCAAACGGGCTTAACAACAGAGGCACATGATAATGCGCCTCTGGGTCGTTCATGCCAAAACGGATCGGCACGACATTCAGAAACAACGGCTCGCTTTGCGCGCCCGCAGTGCGGCGCAAATAGTCACCCGCCTGAAATACCAGCTCGTATTCGCCAGTCGCAAAATCCGCCACAGCCAAAATCGGCGCATCCGTGCGCCCATCGTCGTTCGTAACCATCGTTACGACATGTGCGCGTGCATCGCCATCCAACCGCCAAAGTGCGATTTCCAAACCCGCCGCAGGCATACCCAGCGCGGTATCCAAAACATGTGTCGAAAGCCAGCCAGCCATGTGAAATTCCCTTTGTTAATCACGCCAGTATATCCCATGCGCTGCCGTTTAAAAACAGACACAGCATACAATCAACACTTTCAAGCATTTTTTGATAATATCTTCGAACAATATCGTATATTCAGTAAATAACCTCTTGCGAGAATCTGAAATGAACCGATATCCACGAAATATGCAGGGCTATGGCCCCAATCCTCCTGTCGCGAATTGGCCAAATGCAGCCAAGATTGCAGTCCAATTTGTAGTGAACTACGAAGAGGGCGGCGAAAACTGCACCCTTCACGGTGATTCCGCCTCCGAGGCGTTCTTGTCCGAAGTTGTCGGCGCACAGCCTTGGCCAGACCAACGTCACTGGAACATGGAAAGCATGTACGAATACGGCGCGCGTGCTGGCTTTTGGCGTTTGCACCGCTTGTTCACAGAAACCGAGGTTCCAGTCACTGTTTACGGCGTGGCAACCGCGCTTGAACGTTCCCCACATCAAGTCGCCGCCATGCAATCCGCCGGTTGGGAAATCGCGTCGCATGGCCTCAAATGGATCGAATACAAAGACTTTGCCAAAACCGATGAACGCGATCACTTGGACGAGGCAATCCGCATCCACACAGAAGTCACAGGCGAACGCCCGCGCGGTTGGTACACAGGCCGTTGTTCCGCCAACACCGTCGATATCGTGTCTGAAGAGGGCGGATTTTCCTACTGCTCGGACACCTACGACGACGACCTGCCCTACTGGCGCAATCACGACGGCGCGGATCAGCTGATCATTCCATACACGCTCGACGCAAACGACATGCGCTTTGCCTCAGCCCAAGGGTTCAACTCTGGCGATCAATTTTTCACCTACCTCAAAGACAGCTTTGATGCGCTGTATGCCGAAGGTGAGGCAGGCACACCAAAGATGATGACCATCGGCCTGCACTGCCGCCTGATCGGCAAACCTGGCCGTGTGCAATCGCTGCGCCGCTTCATTGAATACACCAAAGCAAAAACCGACGTCTGGTTCGCGCGGCGCATCGACATCGCAAATCACTGGCACACAAACCACCCGCCCGTGGTTCAAGACATCACGCCAACCAACCTCGACCTCGAAACATTCGTCGCCAACTACGGCGGTATTTTCGAACATTCGCCGTGGATCGCAACAGGCGCACACGCGCTCGAACTTGGCCCAGCGCATAACACCGCAATCGGCCTGCATTCTGCCCTGTGCCGCATCTTCCGCGCCGCAGACGAAGAACAACGCCTCGGTGTCCTAAAAGCACACCCGGATCTCGCAGGAAAACTCGCCGCCGCAAAACAACTCACGGCCGAGAGCACGCACGAGCAAGCCTCTGCTGGGCTCGACGCGCTAACGGATATGGAACGCGAGACCTTTCAGGCGCTCAACACCGAATACACCACGAAATTCGGCTTCCCCTTCATCATCGCGGTCAAAGGCTTGTCCAAAGACGACATCCTAACCGCGTTCAAAACCCGCATTCACAACACCCACAGAACAGAACTTGCGACCGCGTGTAAACAAGTCGAACGCATCGCTCTCCTTCGCCTGACGGAAATCCTCCCATGACCAATTATTACGCCCCAAAAGGCGGCCTTCCGCCCCAGACCCAAATCATGACCGACCGCGCCGTGTTCACGGACAGCTACGCCGTGATCCCCAAAGGCACGATGATGGATATCACATCCAGCCAACTGCCCCATTGGGACAACACCCGTGCATGGATCATCGCGCGGCCCCTGTCTGGTTTTTCGGAAACGTTCAGTCACTACATTATGGAAGTTGGCGAAAACGGCGGCTCGACACACACCGACACAGACCCAACAGCGCAATCCGTGCTGTTCGTCGTTGCTGGGGAAATCGACGTCACACTTGGCGACACTACCCACGTTTTAACGGCGGGCGGCTACGCGTACTTACCCGCAGGCTCCAACTGGTTTCTCGCCAATTCTGGAAACACAGACGCAACATTCCACTGGATCCGCAAACGCTATGTGGCCGTGGATGGCATCGACGCGCCAACCCCGTTCTTCACCAACGAACAGGACGTCGCGCCAAATGTTATGGCCAACACCAACGATTGGTCAACCACGCGGTTTGTCGAACCAGACGATCTACGCCACGACATGCACGTCAACATCGTGAATTTCAAACCGGGCGGCAACATCCCGTTCGCCGAAACCCACGTCATGGAACACGGCCTTTATGTGCTCGAGGGCAAAGCCGTTTACCGCCTGAACACCGATTGGGTCGAGGTCGAGGCAGGCGATTACATGTGGCTTCGTGCGTTTTGCCCGCAAGCCTGCGTCGCGTCTGGTCCGGGGCCATTCCGTTACCTGCTGTATAAAGACGTCAATCGTCACGCGGGCTTTCTATGACCATCACCACCGAACCGCTAACCGCTGCTGCGTTTGCCCCATACGGTGATGTGCTGGCGGCGGATTCGACCGACCCAAAAACAATCAACCAAGGCAAATGCAAACGGCACCACGACCTTGCAAACCTTGATGTCACTGACGGGCGCGCAGGGATTTCGATCTTTAACGCCGAACCCCGCGCACTGCCTTACGACCTTTATCTGGTAGAACGTCATCCCGACGGCGCGCAAACTTTTATCCCGATGGCACAGCACCCGTTCCTCATCATCGTTGCCTCAGACGACAACGGAACACCTGCAAATATCCGCGCTTTCATCAGCAACGGCGCGCAAGGCATCAATTTTCACAAGAACACGTGGCACGGGGTTCTAACCCCGCTTCACGCACCCGGACTTTTCGCAGTTGTCGACCGCATAGGGAGCGGTTCCAACCTCGAAGAGCATTGGTTCGAAAATCCTTTGAAAATCGAAGGATTGACTCTATACCCCTAGTACAGTTGCGCAGGTAAGACGCAACGTAATGTGGGAAACCACGCACCAACAAGGGGACTTTAAATGTCTGATTCATCAATAGGGACACCGGAACAACTCTGCGATCCTAACTACACACCACCACTCGCCAAAGCGATCCCACTTGGCATCCAGCACGTTCTGGCCATGTTTGTTTCCAACGTCACGCCAGCGATCATCATCGCGGGCGTAGCTGGTTTTGGCTTTGGCGCACCGGGCATGGACAGCGGCGCGATCATCTACCTCATTCAAATGGCGATGCTGTTTGCGGGCGTTGCAACACTTATTCAAACAGTTGGCATCGGCCCAATTGGCGCGAAACTTCCAATCGTTCAAGGCACGTCATTCGCGTTTTTGCCTGTTATGATCCCTGCCATGATCGGCGCGGGTACTGCTGGCTTGGCTGGCTTGATGACAGGTGTTGTCATCGGCGGCTTGTTCCACGCATTCCTCGGCTTGTTCGTGGGTCGCATCCGCTTTGCATTGCCACCACTGGTGACTGGCTTGATCGTTCTGATGATCGGCTTGCTGTTGATCAAAGTTGGCATCGAATACGCAGCTGGCGGCGCGGGCGACTTTAACATGTCCAAACCAACTTGGGGCGGCGCAAGCAACTGGTTCCAAGCGGGCGTTGTTATCCTCGTCACTTTGGGGCTCAAGTTCTTTGCACGCGGTTTGCTTTCCGTGTCAGCTGTTCTGATCGGCCTGATCGCGGGTTACATCCTAGCCTACATCATGGGCGACGTATCCCTTGCAGGCGTTGGCCGTGCTGGTTGGTTCGCCCTTCCTAGCCCATTCAAATTCGGCTTTGAAATCAACTGGGCAATCATCATCGGCATGTGTCTGATGGCGTTTATCTCGGCGATTGAAACCGTAGGCGACGTATCTGGTATCACCAAAGGTGGCGCTGGTCGCGAAGCAACTGACGCAGAAGTAACAGGCGCAACTTACGCCGACGGTCTGGGTTCCGCTATCGCGGGCGTGTTCGGCTCCTTGCCAAACACATCGTTCAGCCAAAACGTTGGCCTGATCGCAATGACAGGCGTTATGTCACGCCACGTTGTAACGATTGGCGCGATCTTCCTGATCATCTGTGGCTTGATCCCAAAAGTGGGCGCAGTCATCAACTCCGTGCCAATCCAAGTACTGGGTGGCGGCGTGATCGTTATGTTCGGCATGGTTGCCGCAGCTGGCGCATCTATGCTCGCAGACGTGAACTGGAACAGCCGTAACATGGTGATCTTCGCTGTGTCCTTGTCCGTAGGCCTTGGCCTGCAACAGGTTCCAGACGCGATGGCTTTCTTGGGCAACACAGTTAAAATCTTGCTGACATCTGGCCTCTTGCCAGCAGCGTTCTTGGCAATCGTCCTGAACCTGATCCTGCCAGAAGAAATCAGCTAAAAACCTAACTTACAATAATCAGAAAGCCCTGCCATTTGGTGGGGCTTTTTTTTACCCCCGACACTTGTTGCCACTTTTTGTCAGTAGCGCTGTTCTATGTTGATCCTAGAAACTCAATAAAGGAACGACACAATGGAACGCACAGCAATCAACCCTTGGAACTGGTCCCTCAACCTCGGCTACAACCAAGGCGAAGTCATCACAGGCACCTCTCGTCAACTGAACTGCACGGGCCAAACTGCCGTAGACCCCGGCGGAAACCCACAGCATGAAGGCGACATGCGCGCACAAATCGCATTCGACAACCTAGAAGCAGAAACGCAAAATACGCCGTGCCTTTTTCAAACGCGTCCGCAGACCCCGTGATCGGCATCAAGCCTTTGTTGATGATAATTGAACGAACTTTTTGCAACAACGCCGATTTCCCGACGCCCGCCTCTGCCCGGATCAACAACAGCTTCGATGCGCCGCCACTGGTTACGCCATTGATATGGCCAACAATCAAATTCAGCTCGGCTTCGCGCCCAACCAAATCAACATCCGACGACAGATTATCAACGCGGTCATACCGATCACCAGGCTTGAAAATCGCCACTGGTTCCAGAAATCCTTTTGGAACCGTCCAACCCGCTTCTTCAAACTCAAACTCGCCACTGGCCAATTTATAAGTCTGATTATCGCAATAGGTTTCGCCTTTCCCAGCAAGCGTCATAAAACGCGCCGCTAGATTTACGGTCGACCCAATAATCGAATATTGCTGGCGTTCATCTGTTCCCAAAGGCCCACAAAACGCGGTCCCTGTCGCGATCCCCAACCGTGGCGAAATCCCCAACGCCTCGAACGTGCTGCATAGTTGTTTGGACAACAGCAATGCGCGCAAATGATCATCATCATGCGACGTACCAGGCAATCCAAAAACGATAATCAGCCCCGTGCCTTTGTCGTCTTCTAACAGCTGATAAACCACACCTTCAAAATGTGACACTTTCTTTTGTGCCGCCTGAACAGCGCCGTGCAATGCCTCTGGAGAGGCTACCGAAATATCAGCAAACAGCACCGTTATTTTACGAAACTCTGCCGTCACCGCGCTGCTTGGATAATACAAATGGCGGTGTACCACTTCGGTCAAACATAACCCCAGCGATTTTTCCTGCTCTGCGTTAACTTCCAACAGCGGCAACGCCACATGCGTTGTCGATTTTCCAAGTGAATTAAGCCGCTTGTACCCACCCACTAGCGGGCTAAGATCGGGTTCAAAAGCAGACAGATGTTTTGCGCAATCCTCTGACAAAACAACCGTGCCACCTTTGCCAAACGCATCTGCGCGACACGCCAGATCAATCGCTTCTCCACGCACCAACTGCATCCAGTTTTCCTGAACACCGCTAACTTCATGTACCTCGACCTTAACCACACCCAAAGACGCACAAAACGCCAATAGAATATCTGGAACAATGCTTTAAATTGCCGAACCACATTGCGCGGCTCGTTGCGTCGCCTGCGCAAGGTCTTCGTTTTGGTTCAATCAAACGACACCCAGCGCATCGCCTGCGAAGAACAAAACATCGCCGCCGTGGCTCTTGATCATTGACAAAATCGGTTCAAAATATGCGTGCAAAACTTACGAGAGAACCTCCGCGCCCTTTACGCCTTGCTCGCTCAGTTGTTCGCCCAAACGGGTAAACGAAACAAGGTCAAGAAAAAGAAACGCGCCTCGGTGCTCAACGCGTGCTTCGGTTCACTCAATTCCAACAATCTGCGCAATTGTATAGACGAAAAATACAATGAAACCGGCGTAGACACTGGTCGTGCCTTATTGAGCTGACGCGTTGTCGCCACGTGATCTTCCCACCCCCCCCGGAAATCTTTCTTCGATCCTGCTCCGTTAAAGCGCCAGATCTCACGCGCCTCTGTATTTTTCAAAGTACCCGCGATAGAGAACAACAAAGAAGGATTTACTGCCAAAGACAAGTATAATCATGTTAACTAAAATATCTGCAGGGCAGAGTTCAAAGGTGAAAAAACGGCCTGAAATGACCGCTCGATTAGATACAGCATTGGTGGGCAGGGTTTTGAGAAAAAACGCATATTATCCTAAGTTGATTTCGTTACCAATCACTCAACTTAAATAAAATTTCTCATAGTTGTAAATCAGGATGCAGAAGTCACCAATCCGTCAAACAATCTTTGCTGACTTTCATCTGTTGCCGCCGAAACCTCTGGGTGCCATTGAACCGCGATGCAAAACGGATGATTTGCAATTTCCAGCCCTTCAACGATTCCATCGGGGGCCACGGCCGAAACGGTCAACCCATTCGCAACTGTTTTAACGCTCTGATGATGCCCCGAATAGGTTTTCACATGGTCCGTTCCCATTACCTCAAACAGCTTGGATGAACGATCTACAACGACGGGTTGCACGGTCCAAAACCCATCATCCCCACGGTGAATATCGGGGTCCTGCACATCAGGAATATGCTCGTGCAGATCGCCACCATACGCCACGTTCAACAGTTGTATCCCACGGCAAATAAACAGCGTCGGGATCGTGCCATCATCCATCACGCGTTTTATCAATTCCATCTCGGTTTGATCACGCTCAACAGACACCGCCAGCAAATTTGGATGGTTAGAATCACCGCCGTACAGACGCGGATCAATGTCCGTCCCGCCCGTGAAAACAAACCCATCCACCAGCGCCAGCCAATCCGAAAGATCCGCTTCATTTGGTGGCAACAAAACAGGCACACCACCCGCTCGACGCACCGCGTCCACGTATTGCGACGGGCTGGCGTAATAGTCATCGTACAGAAAATTCTCGACGGCCACGTCACGCCGACCATAGGTCAAAATTCCAATCACCGGTTTTTTAGCGGACATTTTCGACGGTCCTTTTTTTCACGCGACGCAACATTTCCTAACAGATGTTAATCTATGTTGCGTCAAACCTTAATGGCAAAAGTGCCATATACGTGCCATACGCTTTGCATACCGTTTGCATACGCTTTGCGGACATTTTTTCCGTGCAGAAAACTGCGATTTTGGCACAAAAGCTAACGGCGTACACTGCTCGAAATTCGGCTCAACTCACGTACTGCATCGACGTTTCCAGCGCATGTAAAAACGACCCCGCAGTGGAGCTGGCAGACATGATCAAAAACGTGTCTTCGCCTTTTCGACACAGCACCGCACCCATGTGTTCCATGCTGGTCCGTTCCACCCGATCCACCGCAAATTTATCGGCATGTGTGTTCACCGCGCAAATCCGTTCCATCGCATCGCGCGCCAACGGGCCAGACAATTCCAGAAACACCCAGTTGTTTGTCTGCTCTACGTAATACCCTGTATTTCCTAATTTTTTCTCAACCGCGGGGACACCCGAATGCGCCGTGTGATCGAATAAAACCAGGAATTGATCGACAGCAAACGACATGATCCGCACGTCATTTTTACCGACATAACTTTCGCCAGCAGCAGGGATACCACCACCGTATCCAGCCTTCATTTTCTTGCCCAGCGCAGATGCACCACCTTTGGGCACAGACACCGCAACCGCCGCCAAATTGCTCAGCTCGCGCAGGCGCGTGCCGTTCCAATCATGATCAAAGCCGTCCAATACCGCCTTGGATTCTAACGTAAAATCACCCACGTAACCGCTCCCCTTCAGGATCAAGGAAGTGCGCCGAAACGATCTCTACTTCCACATCTTTTTGACGAATACCGTCCCAAGCACGAACCACATCTCCCTTGCGGGAATTCCCAGCCTTTACAAAGCCTAAGCCGATGTAATGACCAAGCGTTGGCGAATACGCAACCGAGGTCATCCACCCCAAATCATTGTCCATCGTTGGTTCCGAACCGTGTTCGATAAAATGCGATCCGCTGTCCAATTTCAGAGATTTATCAACAGGTTGCAGGCCGACAAGGTTCCAAATTTCATCGCGGTTCATGTATTCACGTTCAGACAGGGTATTCCCGATGCAATCCTTAACTTTGGAAACCATCCGCCCCATCCCAAGGTTCTGCGCCGTCGTTTGGCCCGTCAATTCAGACGCAACCGCATGGCCTTTTTCGATGCGCATTACGCTCAACGCTTCCAGACCGTACGGTACCACGTCAAACTCTTTACCCGCCTCGTGTAGAACACGGATCAAGCTATCGCCATAACGGCTCGGAACCGCAATTTCATACGCCAACTCGCCCGAGAAAGAGATCCGGAACAACCGCGCAGGAATGCCACCACAGACCGTGATATCCGCGCAACCCATGAACGGGAATGCTTCGTTGCTGATGTCGATTTCATCGTCCACAACCTTGCGCAACAATGCTCTCGAATTTGGACCCGCAACCGCATATTGCGCCCAACTGTCCGTAACAGACATGATGTGAACGTCCCAATCGGGGTACAAACACTGGCGGATGAAATCCAGATGACGATAAATTGCCACCGCATTCACGGTCGTTGTGGTCATCACAAAATGCGTTTCTGACAACCGCGCGGTGGTCCCGTCATCCATGCAAATGCCGTCTTCACGCAACATGATACCATAGCGCGTTTTGCCAACAGCCAGTTTTCCGAACCCATTCGCATAGGCCATATTCAACAGTTTCGCGGCATCCTTGCCCTGAATGTCAATCTTACCGAGCGTCGTCACATCGCAAATTCCAACAGAGCCGCGTGTTGCGTTTACTTCGCGATCAACACTGTCACGCCAGAATGTTTCACCGTTTTTCGGATACCATTCCGCCCGCATCCAAGGGCCAGATTCCACAAACGAAGCCCCCTGTTCCTTGGCCCACTTATCCGAAGGCGTCAGGCGATACGGCTGAAAGCTCTTCCCTTTTGCACGCCCAGCCAGCGCACCAAATGGCACAGGTGAATACGGTGGGCGGAAAATTGTTGTGCCCGTTTCAGGGATCGTTTTGCCCCGTGCTTCGGCCATAATCGCAAGGCCAAGAACATTCGCTGTTTTGCCCTGATCCGTCGCCATACCCAGCGTGGTATACCGTTTCAAATGCTCGACAGACCGAAACCCCTCTTGTTCCGCTTGCTTCACATCTTTGGTGGTCACATCGTTTTGCAGATCAACCCAAGCCCGTTTGACACTTTCTTTCACATGCCAATACGCAGTGATGTTTGATGCCTCATCGTCAGCTTTATCCGCAGCCTTACGCGACGCCGTAAACCCAAGTTCCTTGACCACGGCATTCGCCGCAGCACGTCCCTCAGCCAAACAAGCCCCCGTGCCGTACGTCCCGTTTGCAGAGCCCGCAACAGACATCCCTGGTGGCAAATCACCCCCTGGCACAAACCCAGCAATATCATCTCGCCATGTTGGGCGGCCTCGTTGATGACAGGTCAAATGCACGTTAGGCGACCACCCGCCAGCAACCGCCAAACAATCCACATCCAGCGTTTGACCATTGGTCAGGGTGATCCCCTTCAGCGCCTTGCGCCCAGCAGTATCATACACACCAGCACCCATCGTTACCGACGCACCAGCAATGCTCATCACAGGATCACCGTCACGGCTATCAATCACCGCAGCAACATTTGCACCCGCCGCAACAAGATCGCTGGCCGTGCGCCAACCGTCATCATTGTTCGTGAACACAGCAATCGATTTGCCTGTTGCAACACCCCAGCGGTTTGCGTAGGCCCGAACAGATCCCGCGAGCATAACGCCCGGACGATCGTTATTACCAAAGGCAATCGAACGCTCGGTAGCCCCTGCACATAAAATCGCACGACCTGAATAAATCTTCCACGCGATGTTTCGCGGCTTGCCGTTTGCACTGCGCAAATGATCGGTTTTCTTTTCCAACGCGCCGTAGATACCGTGGTCAAACGCGCCGTAAACCGTGGTGCGGTTCATCACGCGCGCGTTGTCCATTGCCTCTAACTCATCCACAGCAGATTGCGCCCATTCAACACCAGACACACCGCCAACAGTGTATGTTTCTGCGTTCAAACGCCCGCCAAAAACATTGTCTTCGTCACACAAAAGAACCTGCGCGCCCGAACGACCAGCGGCCAGAGCAGCCGACAATCCAGCAGGGCCAGATCCGATAACCAGCACGTCACAATGCAGGAAACCTTTGTCGTAAACATCAGGATCGGTTTCACCCGAAAGCGCCCCAAGACCCGCCGCAGAGCGGATAAATGGTTCGTATACTTTTTCCCAAAATGCCTTTGGCCACATAAAGGTTTTGTAATAAAAACCTGCACTTAGAAATGGTGAAACAAGGTCGTTCATCGCCAGCACATCAAACTCCAACGTGCCTTTGTGGTTTTGGCTGGTGGCTTCCATTCCCTCAAACAGCTCGGCCACAGTCGCCCGCGTGTTTGGCTCTTGGTATGCGCCCTTACGCAGTTGAACCAACGCGTTTGGCTCTTCTGATCCAGCAGAAAAAATACCCCGAGGACGGTGATATTTAAACGACCGCCCAACCAGTTTTACATTGTTCGCCAACAACGCCGACGCCAGCGTATCGCCTTGATAACCCTGCATCGTTTTGCCGTTCCAACTGAACGAAATCGTTTGGCCGCGATCAATATGACCGCCCTGTAATCTCATCTCTTGGCTCATGCGCTTCGTCCCCGTGCGCGGGCTTCGTCGCGCGCCATTTTTACGTCTGTGATTTCATGGGTCGTGGTGTCTCGCGTTACCACAAGCCAACTGCGATCACCTTGTTCGTGATACCACAATTCGCGATATTCGCCCGCTGGGTTGTCACGAATATACAAATAATCATGGAATTTCTCGGCAGCGTTTTCATCGTCGCGGTTGGGACGCTCAATCAAAGTTGCTTCGCCTAAATGATAAAACTCAGAGCTGTCGCGCGGTCCCAGCAGTGGATGGTTGATGATCATGTCTCTGGTCCCTTAATGCTGGTTCGGTTGGGCGCCAACGCCCTTTTCATCGATGATTTGACCCCGCATGAAACGGTCCAAACGGAACCCTTCCGCCAATGGATGCGGCGTGTCTTTGGCCAACAAATGCGCGTAACAATCGCCCGATGCTGGGGTCGCCTTGAACCCGCCGTAGCACCAGCCACCGTTGAAATACAGCCCGTCGATATGGGTCTTATCAATGAACGGCGTACCATCCATCGACATGTCCATCAGGCCGCCCCACATCCGCAACAAACGTGCGCGACCTAGCATCGGCAGGAACGCCATCATGTCCTCGGCGCAGTGTTCGATCACAGGTAAATTGCCCCGCTGCGCATAGCTGTTGTATTTGTCGATATCGCCGCCAAACACCAAACCACCCTTGTCGGATTGGCTGATATAAAGGTGCCCAGCGCCGAACGTTACAATACCCGGAATAGTCAGTTTCAGACCCTCGGACACGAACGCCTGCAACACATGGCTTTCGATCGGCAGGCGCATCCCGGCCTTTTCCATCACACGACTGGAAGAGCCCGCAACACAGACGCCAACCTTCTTGGCTTTGATCTTACCCTTGCTGGTTTCAACACCCGTACAAACGCCGTTTTCAATTTGAAACCCAGTCACTTCGCAGTTCTGGATAATATCCACACCGTTCTGATCTGCGCCACGCGCATAGCCCCAAGCCACCGCATCATGGCGCGCCGTACCGGCACGGGGTTGCCACAAACCACATTTGATCGGGAAGCGTTCGTCGTCAAAATTCAGGAAAGGAACCATCTTGCGAACGCCTTCGCGATCTAGCAAAACCGCATCCGCGCCAGACATCAGCATCGCATTGCCGCGCCGTGCATACCCATCGCGTTGCGCATCCGAATGGCCGAGATTTAAGATACCACGCTGCGACATCATCGCGTTATAGTTCAGTTCTTGCTCCAGCCCCTCCCAGAGTTTCATCGAGTGTTCGTAGAAGGGATTGTTTTCTGGCAGCATATAGTTGGAACGCACAATCGTGGTGTTACGACCAATGTTACCCGATCCAAGCCAGCCTTTTTCCAGAACAGCGATATTTTTCTGCCCATATTTCTTTGCAAGATAGTACGCCGTGGCCAAACCATGCCCCCCGCCACCAACGATGATGAAGTCGTATTCTTTCTTGGGCTCGGGTTCGCGCCAATGCGGCGTCCAACCTTTGTTGCCTGTCAGACCTTCAGTTAGGATTTTGAGTGCGGAAAAACGCATGGTGCAGCCCTGATTGATTCCGCATAAGTATTTCAGAACAAACGGACTAGCGCATTCAATAAAACGACACTAACTTATATTTTATGGCCAAATTCAAAATACCGTTCCGCATCGGCATAGTCCCCATTGATGGGTTTGCGTTGATGTCATACGCCGCACTTGTTGAACCGCTACGTGCCGCGAACGTATTAGGCGGGCAGGAATTATATGACGTAACCGTCGTGCAAGCGGGGCCAACGCCCGCCCAAAGCTCTGGTGGCGACCTCGTTCCGCGCCAGATGACTTTGAACAAAGCAACGCCATTTGACTTGGTGATCTTGGTCGCGGCGGGCAATGCGCTCGATTATCAAAACGGTAAATTGGCAAATTGGCTTAAGGTCATCTCTCGAAAAGGTACGCAAATCGGAGGGGTTTCTGCCGCGCCGTTATTCCTTGCGCGTAATGGTCTGTTGGATGGCCGCCGTATGACAATCCACTGGGAGCATTCCGATTATCTGATGGAAATCGCACCGGACGCCATCCTTGAACCCTCTCTTTACGTAATTGATCGGGATCGATTGACCTGCGGTGGCGGGACGGCACCGATTGATTTAATGCTCGCGTTGATTTCCAATCATCACGGGCAAAAATTGGCGCAGCTGGTTGGGGATTGGTTTTTGCACACGTCCATTCGCCCCTCTGCTGGCCCACAACGATCTAGTGTAGCACAGCGGTATGGGACGACGAACGCGTCGGTTCTTGCAGCCATTGAAGCGATAGAAACACACGTTGCAAATCCGTTGAATTTGCAGGATTTGGCAAAGATAGCGGGAACCAGTTCGAGGCAAATCACGCGACACTTTTTGAAAACGGTCGGGGTTACGCCGATATCTTTTGGACGCAAAATCCGCCTATCAAAGGCACATACGCTTTTGCAAACTGCGTCGCTTTCGATTTCAGAAATAGCACTGATGACGGGATTTTCTTCACCAGCGCACTTTTCTTCTAGCTATTCTGATGCCTATGGACAAGCACCGTCAAAATCACGCGGTAAAACAAAAATCTAGGACTCCTCAAGTTTTGAAGTGAAGCGCGGGCTGATAACAACTTTAATCGCGTTGCGGCTGCCGCGTCATGCATCATATCGCAGCATCTATCATCGCTCGGGTCAGGTTCATTGCGGCAAGCAACTCCTCTTGCTGAACCATGTCCCGGGTGTCAGCTTCGGTAAGTACGTTGCGCAGCCTGCTGTCGGCATCTTCGGACCCGGCGTTCAACCGCATCGCGGGAATGCCCGCAATAGCAAAATTGTAATGGTCCGAATTTTGTAGCAATGGTTCGAATACTTGCACCGCAACGCCGCTAGTAGATGCTGCACGTCGAACCTGATCCGCCAGATCTTCGATCCCGCTCGTCATGGCTCCAAATTTCGAGCTCCCGCCGACACAATCAAGGTTGAAGACGGCGCGTATCTTCTGGCGGTCAACGGGGGGGGAGTGCGGCGACATACGTTTCAGATCCGCATAAACCAAATTCCTCAGCGGAAAAGATGAGGGCCCTCACAGTGCATGGTATGGCATCGAGATCGCTAAGTTCGCGCTCTATAGCCAATGCGACGGCAACTCCAGAGGCGTTATCCATCGCGTTCTCAGAACTTTCGTGGCCATCAAGGTGGGCGGAGATAATGATTTCCTGCTCCACGAAAGCGGGGTCTGATCCTGCAATACACCAATCAATTGTCTGTGTGCGGGTTTTCTCGATCTTACTGTCCAGATGAAAATGCACATGTTCGTCAGTATCGGCCGCTTGGCGCAGGGACATACGGGTTGCGTGACTGACGCCAAATCCTGCAAGTGATCCGCGGATGCCACCTGACACTCGGCCCGTTGCTGGATCCGGGTTGGAAATCACAAAAGCTGCCGCACCATGGCGTTCAGCGCAATCGATCTTTTTCATCCGGTGGACGTGATCGGCAGCGAACATGAATTCATGCGTTACCACCACGGCCTTTCCCGCCAGCGCGGGGCCAAGCGCGTCTAATTCCTCAATTGTGCCGCGACCAGCGTCGATCACCTGCAGAGACACGCCATTTGACGGCAGCGAGCCGCCACGGGGCAAGGCGAAAACTTCGTGACAACATCCTTTGATATCGATCCAACACTCCGACGAAGACCACCCATCATAATCGACGTCATGAAGCCGGAGGTCACCACCTGGCAAGGCGTCAAGGAAATGGCGGACATAAGCCAGCGCATCTGCTTCACTTTTTGTCCCGCTCAGTCGCCCGCCGAAATCACAGATTCGGTGAAAGATAGACATGATGTGGGTCGGATTCAAGTGATCTAACATAGAATTACCTTTTTGCAATCAGCGATTTTCCGACCGGCATCGCGCAGACAACTATGGCGATGGCAAACAAAACCAGCGGAATGGGTTAAGAATAAAGCGGCGACCAGTCCCCTGCGGTCATCTGCATACCGGTTCTCAGTTTCGCTTCAGCGATCGGGCCAAGAACAAAGGCGATGGCAAATGGTGCCAATGGGTATTCAAGCCACTCCATTAATAGACCAAGCAGTCCGAACGCCAACATGACCCACAGGGACATTGCGGTACCTTCTAAGGCGAAGGCGCCCACCACGCTGGCCACGATGATGATTGGTAACAACAGGTAAAGCGGCACTTTGGCAATCGCCGCCAGCCAGCGCGCGGTTGCCAGAACCATCACCGCCATCGCAATGGTCGCGATCAGATACGCAGCGATCAAGCCATATGCCAAATCCCCACTATTGACGAATAGAAGTGGTTCCGGCTGAATCGCATGGATTGTCAACGCAGTAAGCAGCAGGACATCCACAAGGCTGCCTGGAACACCCAAAGCCAGCGTCGGGATAAGAGCCCCGC
>JASJIO010000044.1:0-13269 GCA_037625035.1 Amylibacter sp. | reverse complement strand
TGACACCAGAAACTCCTTACGAAGAAATTCGCAAAGCATGGCGTGACAAAATTCGCGAAACCCATCCTGGTCGATTGATGGCGCGTGGCCTGCCGGAAGAAGCAATCAAAATAGCAACCAAACACATGATCGCGATCAATCAAGCATGGGAAGTTATCTCTGAAAAACACGCCCCAAATTGATACGCCTATCGACATACAACGTTTAATGGTTTGCGAGCCTGTTTGATCAAAAAAATGCGCTGATAAGCGACAACAGTTGGTCGGGGCGTTATGATGTTAAGAAAAAACAACAGATTGCCGCTTTGGGCCACGTGTTTCAGACGTTGGATGCCGATGCAATTATGATTATCGAAGCGCCAAATTCTGGCGGAACGCAATTTGCAAAGACTGCACTTGAAATTTTTGCCAAGCATTTCAAATTACGTCAAAACACTGCTATAGTTGGATTCGAAAATGACACTCAACAAGAAATCGCACTGCTGTATGACCCACAGAAAATTGGTGTCCTGCATGACCCGAAAGGACGCGAGAGCGGCGCACAAGAATCCCGTGTTGCGCCACGGTTCGACAGCGTATTTCGGTTGGATTTAGACACGGACGCAGAGCCAGATACGGTTACTTTCTCCAAGCGGCCGTTAGAATTGGCATTGCAGATCATTGATGTCCCGACACTCCGATTGATCGGTGTACACGCAAAATCAAAAGCACCACATGGCGCAAAAAACCGCGAACAAGAAGTGCGCATTTCAATCACAAATCGACGCAAACAATTGGTGCAGTGCATTTGGTTGCGCCAACGCGTAGACGATCATCTGGCCGCTAGCGAAGAAGTTTTAGTGATGGGTGATTTTAACGATGGACCGGGCTTGGACGAATACGAAAAACTGTTTGGCCAATCAGGCGTAGAAATCGTTTTAGGTGTGAACAAACCAGATGATGAAACCTTATTCGATCCACACGCCAGCGCGCTTTTGACACCGAAAACCGCACGGCCAACCACGGCGCGGTTTTACCATCACAAAACGAAAACCTATCTAAATGCACTGTTGGATTACATCATGATATCCCCTAAATTGCGTGCGGAAACGGCGCCAGTATGGAAAATTTGGCACCCATTTGATTATCCAGCATGTTTCAAAGATAAATCAATGTGAGATGCACTTTTGACCGCCTCGGACCACTTCCCCGTTTCAATTGATCTGGATTTTCCAAAAAAGGGCTGAAAATTCCATTTTTCTCCCTATATTGGGAGTATGAAACACTTAGCAGCCCTTTGTATCGCCATTTCATTGTCGTCTCCTGTTACCGCAGAAGATGAAACAATGACTGACTTGTTTAAACAGCTCGAAGACCTTTCAAAGAATGCGCAAACTTTTCTGGAAAACTGGGTGGAAGACATTGGCCCGAAACTTGAAGATCTTGACCCAACCTTGGAAGACCTTGCAGAAAAGCTGGGCGATCTGAATGCCTATCACGCCCCAGAAGTGTTGGAAAATGGCGACATTATTATCCGTCGAAAAGCGCCATCAGACCCCGAGTCCAAGATCGAGCCAGAAATTGCGCGCCCAAAAACCGACGGCTTGATCGACCTGTAAATTTCTGACTGCATGATTACGAAAAACTTCCCTGTGATCACCCTTTCCCTTAGGCATCGAAAACCCTACATATCGCGGGAAAACTTTTTAGGAGCCTACGATGAAATCCCTCTCTGTATTCCCTGCCCCCGATCTGTCGCGTGACGTACGCGATGCTACAAGAGGTGATGATCTGGGCAATTTACCCGAGTGGGATTTGACCCACCTTTACCCAGCAGAAGACTGTGCGGAGCTGAAACGTGATTTGGAATGGCTCGGAACTGAATGCGCCGCGTTTGCCACCGATTACGAAGGTAAACTGGCGGGATTATCCGCCGCTGAAATGCTAAATTGCATTGTTCGGTATGAAAAAATTCAATCCATTTCAGGGCGCATCATGTCCTTTGCTGGATTGCGGTATTATCAGGTCACGACCGATGCAGATCGTGCGAAGTTCATCGCCGATATGCAGGGGAAAATCACCGATTTCTCAACGCCATTGGTGTTCTTTTCATTAGAAATGAACCGCCTTGAAGACAACGTTCTAAACGACATGTATGCCGCGAATGCTGACTTGGCGCGGTATCAGCCTGTGTTGGATCGGATGCGGGCGATGAAGCCTTACCAATTGTCAGACGAGATGGAAAAATTCTTGCATGATCAATCTGTTGTGGGCGCAACTGCGTGGAACCGGTTGTTCGACGAAACCTGTGCAGCACTTGAATTTAACGTAGACGGAGAGGTTTTGAGCCTAGAGGGCACCGCAAATCTGTTGTCTGATCCAAACCGTGAGACGCGCCAAAAGGCGGCAGAAGCTTTTGCGAAAACACTGGGTGAAAACATCACTTTGTTTGCACGGATCACCAACACGCTCGCCAAAGAAAAAGAGATCGAGGATCGCTGGCGCAAGCTGCCAACACCGCAATCAGGCCGCCATTTGGCGAATGATGTGGAACCCGAGGTCGTACAAGCCCTGCGCGATGCAGTGGTTGCGGCATATCCAAAGCTGTCCCATCGCTATTACGCGCTCAAGGCCAAATGGATGGGCCTCGAAACGCTGGAGATGTGGGATCGCAATGCGCCACTGCCTAACAGTGACGAGGCCGTGATCCATTGGGACGAAGCGCGCGCAACAGTATCCGAGGCTTACGCAGCGTTTTCGCCAAAAATGGCAGAGTTGGCAGAACCGTTTTTTACCCAAGGTTGGATTGATGCCGCTGTGAAACCTGGCAAAGCGCCCGGTGCATTTGCGCACCCAACAGTGACGGATGCGCATCCTTACGTGATGCTGAATTACCTCGGGAAACAACGCGATGTGATGACCCTTGCCCATGAATTGGGCCACGGTGTCCATCAGGTTTTGGCTGCAGATCAAGGTGAAATGTTGTCCTCTACGCCATTAACTCTGGCGGAAACCGCGTCTGTGTTTGGTGAAATGCTGACCTTCCGTAAGCTGTTGGATGGGGCGATCGACCCGGCATCCCGCAAACGTCTTTTGGCTGGCAAAGTGGAGGACATGATCAACACTGTGGTGCGCCAAATCGCGTTTTACGATTTTGAATGTAAGCTGCACGCAGCACGTTCCAAAGGCGAACTAACGCCAGATCAAATCAACGAAATTTGGATGTCTGTTCAAGCCGAAAGCCTCGGTCCTGTGTTCAATTTCATGGACGGGTACGAAACGTTCTGGTCCTACATCCCTCACTTCATCCACTCGCCATTTTACGTCTACGCCTATGCATTTGGCGATGGCTTGGTGAACGCGCTTTATGCCGTTTACGAGGAAGGCGATCCAGATTTTGAGGAAAAATACTTTGAAATGTTGCGCGCAGGTGGATCAAAACACCACAAAGAACTGCTCGCGCCATTTGGTCTGGATGCGGGTGATCCAAAATTCTGGGACAAAGGTCTTTCGTTGATCAGTTCAATGATTGACGAGCTGGAAGCGATGGAAGCCTAAGCGTCCTTTGTCGGGACGGCTGGCGAAAACGCATACCCTACAGGGCTGAGGATTGTCCCTTCGTATAACCCGTGCGGCTTATTCTGCGCGGGTTCCAAAACGGTTCCCCTAAATTCCTCTGCCCGCACCAAGGCAATGTCGGGATCAACGCCAAACATAAAAGGCTGCGTCCCTGCTCCGCGTGGCGGGTTATCGGGCAGCAATCCCAGCAACGGATGCGCGCGGTATGTGGCATCGTGATGGATTTGCACCGTCGTTCAGTTGAACACAACAATTGCAAAATCGTCAGAAATACGATGGGCGGTTGCATCAAAAACGCCGACGATAAACGCAGCAAGTTTGCGCACATCTGTCGTCAGAAGATTGATGCCAACGCCACGCAGGCTTTGCCCAAAGTCGCTTGCGGAAACGGTTTCTAAGTCCATTATGTGCTCCAGTCTGATTGGTTTCCATCCAAGCAGGCAAGAGGCCCATTTGACACGATACTATTTCAACTGGCTGTCTTTGCTGCCCCGCCGATTAAACCCGGGTCGCGACTTAAACGCGCTATCGCGGTCTGTCTGACACTCAATACACAGCTTTATTCCGACCAAGGCAGTTCTGCGTTTTTCAGGGATTTCTTCTTCGCATTCAGCACAATGCGTTAGGCTTAGGCCAATAGGAATGCCGCGCCCTTTCAGACGCGACAATTCATCTTGAATTGATGCTTCGATTTGTTCTTGAACAGCGCCGTCTTTGGCCCAACCGCCTGCCATGATCTAATCCTCGTTTTAAGAAGAGACCTTGAGCATACCTTTTTCGACGGCCATCTCTCGCATTTTTTCTTGCAGCTTTTCAAATGCGCGCACTTCGATCTGACGGATACGTTCCCGGCTTAAACCGTATTTACCGCTCAGTTCTTCCAACGTGATCGGTTTTTCATGCAGTTTACGCTTGGACAAAATGTCTTTCTCGCGGTTGTTCAGCACGTCCATCGCATCAACCATCAACGCACGACGCGCCTTCAGCTCATCGCTTTCCGCATAGTTCATTGCCTGATCAGCAGTTTCATCCTGTAACCAATCCTGCCATTCCGCAGCGCCGTCACTGTCTTCACCACCGACGCGCGCATTCAGCGACGCGTCACCACCTGCCATGCGGCGATTCATAGACGTAACTTCGGCTTCGGTCACGTTCAGATCATTGGCAATACGGGCCAGATTTTCTGGGCGCAAATCGCCATCTTCTAACGCGCCAATGCGGTTTTTCGCCTTACGCAGATTGAAAAACAGCTTCTTTTGCGCCGAAGTCGTGCCCATTTTCACAAGCGACCAACTGCGCAGGATATATTCCTGAATACTGGCGCGAATCCACCACATCGCATAGGTCGACAAACGAAACCCTTTTTCAGGTTCGAACCGTTTGACAGCCTGCATAAGGCCAACGTTCGCTTCGGAAATAACCTCAGCGGTCGGCAGTCCATATCCGCGATACCCCATCGCGATTTTGGCGGCCAAACGCAGGTGACTTGTCACCAATTTATGCGCAGATTCAGTGTCTTCATGATCGATCCATGCCTTACCCAGCATGTATTCTTCACCCGGTTCCAACATTGGGAACTTACGGATTTCTTGCATGTAACGGTTCAAGCCTTGTTCGGGGCTTGGCGCTGGAAGGTTTGCATAACTCATTTCGCAGTTCCTTTTTTGACTCACTTAGTTGACCTACACGTAAGAAGGCCAAATGCTACTTTCAAGATGCCACCCCGAAAATCGAGCGCAAATATTGCCTTTATTCTTGAAATGTTAAGAAAGATTCAAAACTACGTTCGCAACTGTTGGATCGTTTTCACAGATTTCAGCGATTGTTCTAAGGCTTTCAGATCATCGGGTAAATCGCTCTCGAACACCACATTTTCGCCCGAAATCGGGTGAACAAACCCCAGTCGCGCTGCGTGTAGTGCTTGGCGACCAAAGCTAGAAATAACATCAGCGTCTTCTTGGCCAAGTCCCGCAAGTTTTACTTTGCGCCGTGTTCCATAGATCGGGTCGCCGATCAAACCATGCCCAATATGGGACATGTGCACCCTAATTTGATGGGTGCGGCCTGTTTCCAACCAACATTCCAGCCGCGCAGCGCGATCCGCAAAATTTTCAATCACTCTGGCACGTGTAATTGCATGGCGTCCCGAATTCGTCGCGACTGCCATGCGTTTGCGATCTGTTTTGTGGCGTTCGATATTTGTGGCTACGCGCAAAACCCCGCCGGTTTCAAACGCAACACCCGGCAACCCAAGAAGGCGCGGATCGGCGGCAGATGGCGATGTGATACAAAAGGCGACATAAACGCGATCAATCGAATGATCGGCAAATTGCGCAGCCAGGCCTTGGTGGGCCGCATCTGTTTTTGCCACAACCAACAACCCACTGGTGTCTTTGTCTATACGGTGCACAATGCCGGGACGTTTTGCGCCGCCAACACCAGATAGGCTATCGGCGCAGTGGTATAACAGCGCGTTCACGAGCGTTCCATCTTCAGACCCAGGTGCGGGATGCACAACCATTCCTGCGGGCTTATTAACCACGATCAGGTCCGAATCCTCATAGATAATCTCGATCGGGATGTTCTGCGCAACGGCTTCTAATGGTATAGCAACGGGAATGATCACTTGCCATTCTTCGCCTTCAACACCTTTGGTTTTTAACATTGTTACAGGCGTATCACTACCAACACGGCGAACCGCGCCCGCCTCGATCAGTTTACCTAACCGCGAACGGCTGAGGGTCACGCACTCTGGCACAACGTCAGCCAGTGCTTTATCAAGCCGCGGAGGCGGGTTTTCGCCAAGGATCAAAACAAGGGTGTTTTCGGTGTCAGACATGGATCAAAACGGTTCCCAAATAGAAGAACCTGCAAATTTGAGGTTCTTGCGGCGGTTGGTGACGGTACTAACCGCAACCATGATCCTTGGCCTTCTAGCCATCTTCACAGTGCTTGTCATGCGTTTCTCTGCTGAAACCACGGCACCTGTGCCAGACACAATCACCCTGCCCAATGGTACGCGTGCCAGCGCGTTTACGCAGGGCATAGATTGGTATGCTGTTGTGACGACGGACAATCAAATCCTTATCTTTGATAAGGCCACTGGCGACTTGCGCCAAACCGTGCAAATAACGCCGTGAACGATGCCAGTTTTGTGGTTCACACAAATTAATCACCGACCTTGCTGCCATACGCAAAGCACCCCATATTACCATCATGAGTCTGCCAGACGGTTTCCTTGACGAATTGCGCACCCGCCTGTCCATCGCACAGGTCGCGGGCCGCAAAGTTACGTGGGACACGCGTAAATCCAATGTCGGCAAAGGGGATTACTGGTCGCCCTGCCCATTCCACCAAGAAAAAACCGCGTCGTTTCATGTCGATGATCGTAAAGGGTACTTCTATTGCTTTGGCTGTCACGCCAAAGGCGACGCGCTAACATTCGTGCGCGAGACCGAAAATGTAGGCTTTATGGAAGCCGTTGAAATCCTTGCACGTGAGGCAGGAATGCCCGTGCCAAAACGTGATCCTGTTGCTCAGAAAAAGGCGGATCGGCGCACTGTTCTTGCTGAAATCATGGAACAGGCCGTGCAATTCTATCAAATGCAGCTGAAAACCAGCATGGCCGCAACTGCGCGCGATTACCTTGATACACGCGGCATGCCCCTCGCCATTCAAGACCGGTTCGAAATTGGTTTTGCCTCCGATACACGGGGTGCTTTGTTCCAACATCTGACAGGCAAAGGGATCAAGCCCGAGGACCTCGATGAGGCGGGGCTTTGTGTGAAACCCGATGATGGCAGCAGCCCGTTTGATCGGTTTCGTGGGCGAATTATCTTTCCAATCCGTGATCCGCGGGGCCGTTGCATTGCCTTTGGTGGTCGCGCAATGGACCCAAATGCGCGGGCGAAATACCTCAACAGTCCTGAAACGGCGTTGTTCGACAAAGGCCGCAGCCTGTACAACCACGGCCCCGCGCGTGAAGCAGCGGGCAAAGCCCAAAGCCTGATTGTGGCCGAAGGTTACATGGACGTGATCGCGCTGGCGCAAGCTGGGTTTGATCACGCGGTCGCCCCCCTTGGCACTGCAGTCACCGAAGACCAGCTGCAACTTATGTGGCGCATGTCGCCCGAACCGATCATCGCGTTGGATGGCGACACTGCTGGTATTCGCGCGGCTCGGCGCTTGATTGACCTAGCTTTGCCCTTGATGGACGCAACCAAATCCCTGCGATTTGTTGTTCTGCCAGAAGGGCAAGACCCAGATGACCTGCTCAAGGCATCTGGCCCAAAGGCCATGCAAGACCTGCTGGACGGTGCCCAACCAATGGTTCGATTGCTATGGGACCGCGAGATTGAGGGCAAAGTATTCGACAGCCCAGAACGGCGCGCCTCCCTGGATGCGAGCCTGCGCACGGCACTGGCCACGATCAAAGACAACTCCCTGCGCAATCATTACACTGCTGCGATCAGGGAACTGCGGGCCGAATTATTTGCCCCAAAACATGCACAATCTGCGCAACAGGGCGCACGGTGGTCGGGCAATTGGCGCACTAAGGCACCGCAACTTTCGACCAGCGGACTTAAGTCTTCGATGCTCGGTCAGAAAACCATGACCGACACCACGCGATTGCGCGAAGCTCTTATATTAGCGGCTGCAATTCGCCATCCTGTCGCAGCGATTGAATTGGAAACATTGCTTGAAAAATCACCGATTGCCGCGCCTGATTTAATTAAAATTCAATCAGCCCTCTTGGCATTGCTGCACACAGACCTATCTGAGGATGACATATCGGGATCACTCATCACGGCATTGACCGCGCGCCTTGGTTTTAACCCCATGGACCACCTGATGCTACTGCCCCCGGTTCGTATTCATCCGCATCTGCACCCAGATGCAGACTCGGATTTGGTTGCAATGACCCTGCGCGAAGAGCTGGTCAAACACGCCGCCATCAAAGGGGCAGAAGCAGAACTGCGAGATGCAGAAGAAGAAGTCGAAGGATTGGTAGACGAAGGGCTGACTTGGCGTATTCAACAAGCCTCCGAGGCGCGGGCCAATGCAACGAAAGCAAACGTAAACCCAGGCGGTGATAGCTCCGAAGACAGGCAAAATCTGTCGTCGAGCCTACAAAAAATGATCGATGATCAGATTTGGGTAAAGAAAAAGGGTTAGAACCATTGCGAATTAGTGATTCGTTCTATTGATTCGCCCACAGCTAAGTGATTCGCTATAAGAGGCGAATCACAGTGCCTAATCAGCAGTAGCTGGACAGGCGTGAACAGGATTTGGAGGCCACCATGGCAGCGAAAGATAACGACGCAGCGAAGACGGACGATCCCGAAAACGCAGGTCCAATGAATGACATGAGCCAAGCGGCCGTCAAAAAGATGATCACGGGAGCGCGCGCTCGGGGTTACATTACGTATGACGAGCTGAACCAAGTTCTGCCTCCAGAACAAGTATCCTCTGAGCAAATCGAAGACGTGATGTCGATGCTATCCGAAATGGGCATTAACATCATCGAAGAAGAAGAAGTCGAAGACGACAGCTCCAAAGACCTCGCGGTTATTGAGCAAAGCGCCAAACAAGTTGCGCTGGCTGAAACGGGCAAAGACACGCTCGATCGTACCGACGATCCAGTACGCATGTATTTGCGTGAAATGGGTTCTGTTGAATTGCTATCGCGCGAAGGCGAGATCGCAATTGCCAAACGCATCGAGGCTGGACGCAACACGATGATTGCTGGCCTATGCGAAAGCCCGCTGACATTTCAAGCGATCACTATCTGGCGCGAGGAACTTCTGGAAGAAGACATTCTGCTGCGCGATGTGATCGATCTGGAAACCACATTCGGCGACACGATGGAAGACGACGAAGAAACCAGTGTCGCTTCTGGTTTGAAACCCGCTGCGGGCGGCGCACCAGCTGCCGCTGGGCCATCTTCTGAAAAACCCCAAGAAGTTGACGCTGACGGTAACCCAATCGAAGCCGATGATGACGACGAAGAAGATGAAGCAGCCAATATGTCCCTTGCGGCGATGGAAGAGGCGCTGAAACCTCAGGTCCTCGAAACGCTGGAAAAGATCGCGCATGACTACGAAGGCCTTGCTGCGATGCAGGACGTGCGGATTTCCGCGACCTTGAACGAAGACGAAAGTTATTCCACTAAAGAAGAAACAGCCTATCAAAAGCTGCGTTCGTCATTGGTGGAGCAGGTGAACGCGCTTCACTTACACAACAACCGTATTGAAGCGTTGATTGACCAGTTGTACGGCATCAATCGCAAAATCATGTCGCTCGATAGTGGCATGGTGAAACTGGCTGACCAATCACGCATTAACCGTCGTGATTTCATCGACGTGTATCGCGGCGCAGAGCTGGACCCGATGTGGCTCGATAAAGTATCCGAAATGACCGGTCGCGGCTGGAGCCAGTTCATTGAACGCTTCCGCCCAAAAGCCGAGGGAATTCGCGAAGAAATGGCGCAAGTTGGCCAATACGTTGGCGTGGATATCACTGAATTCCGCCGTATCGTAAACCAAGTGCAAAAGGGTGAAAAAGAAGCCCGTCTTGCTAAGAAAGAAATGGTTGAAGCCAACCTTCGTTTGGTTATTTCGATTGCTAAGAAATACACCAACCGTGGCCTGCAATTCCTTGATCTTATTCAAGAAGGTAACATCGGTCTGATGAAAGCGGTCGATAAATTTGAATACCGTCGTGGTTATAAATTCTCGACCTATGCGACTTGGTGGATCCGTCAGGCGATCACTCGTTCGATTGCCGATCAGGCCCGCACGATCCGTATTCCAGTGCACATGATCGAAACGATCAACAAGCTGGTGCGAACAGGTCGCCAAATGCTGCACGAAATTGGCCGCGAACCAACACCAGAGGAATTGGCAGGCAAACTGCAAATGCCTTTGGATAAAGTTCGCAAAGTGATGAAAATTGCGAAAGAGCCGATTTCCTTGGAGACGCCAATTGGCGACGAGGAAGATTCTCAGCTCGGCGATTTCATCGAGGACAAAAACGCGATCCTGCCACTTGATTCCGCGATCCAAGGTAACTTGAAAGAGACCACGACACGGGTTCTGGCATCGCTAACACCGCGCGAAGAACGCGTTCTACGCATGCGCTTTGGTATCGGCATGAACACGGATCACACGTTGGAAGAAGTAGGCCAGCAGTTCAGCGTTACACGCGAACGTATCCGTCAGATTGAAGCAAAAGCGTTGCGCAAGTTGAAGCATCCTAGCCGGTCACGGAAACTGCGGAGTTTCTTGGATCAGTAGTTGAAGCGTCTGGTAGATTTCAGCATCTAAAGCATTTCTAGAGGGGCCATTTGGTTCCTCTAGTCATTTTTTCTACCGGCAAATCCCCTGAACTTTCACATCCTTCCATCCAATAATCACACTCTTTGACGGCAGCTTTTCGAGCGGAAAATACTCATTCAACATTGCCTCTAAGCGCGATGTTCTCGGCGCTTTCGGATCAAGTAGCGAACAACACAAATACTCCTCAACAATCCGCCCCTGTTGTTCATAGCCATAGGACAGGAAATCCCCGTCCGTGTCTGGATCTATCAAATATGGATCCTGTTTCGATTGATGCTCGCGCGCGGCCTTGATTGGGTGGTATTTAGTCACTTTTCGGTTCTGCCACTGCCATGCATGGGTCAACTCGTGTGCCAGAAACAACGCCTGATACAGATACAATTTGTCTGGATACGCGGGCATATATTCCTCGAGATAGTGATCTTCGTTAACAAAAACGCGATTAAACAGCGCAACTGCGGATGGCGCTCCCGTCACAAATTCAGTGGTCGGCTCTGGATGAATCCGTTCGGTACAGGTCACACGCAGGCGCTTTCGAGCACGCAACGTGTAGGATTTCACGGGGGCTTTGTCGTGTAACCTAACCTTAGAGATGTCTAAATCTGCCCCATGAATACGTGCAGCAAACGCGATTTCACCGTCAGTTAATGAACGGCCACAGGCAGCTAGGAATACAAGGAACAAAAGGGCTCTCATTCCCACAGAGTGGTGCGGTTTAGTATTAAGATCAACGCAAAATCTGGATGATCCTTTGATAACCTCACCTTAACCATTCTGCATCACTTTGCAAAAGGAGGATTAATGCGACTTCACCGATATTGCCCAATTCTGTATTTTCTATGCAGCCTATGTTTTGCACAGCTTTCTTATGCCCAAAACACAGAGAAAAATAATCTTTGGGTTATGTGGGAGAGATCAGATTCAACTGAGGAAAACACTCAGTTTTGCAGCCATCTTCTACTAAATGTTCATCCCAAATAGGCTCGCAGTTTTTTGAGAATCTAACGCCATCCGCAATAACCTATGGTGCCGCGCACGTGGTGCATGAAACCTCTCCGATTTGTCTTGCGGATCAAGCCAGCCAAGAACAACCAGGAATGACTATGATTGACACGTTGGGCATGGAATTGGCAATAAAATTACGACCCTTCGTGGCTTGAACGGGGTTTTCGTTGATTTTCGTGCTGTCCGTGGCCCCCGCACGTTCACCCGTGATTTCGGTGCAGAAGTTCACAGCTATGTGGTGAAAGCCTTGAAAAATGCGGGCATCCCGTTACTCAGTAAAGACAAAGTTGATGTTACGCCCGGGCGGCCAACCCTGACGTTGCGCTATTCCGTTGAAGTTGTTGGATGCAAACCGTGGTCTTTGTCTTTGGGGTTGAAGCAGACATCTGTTTTGACCCGCGATCTTTCAATCATGCTCAAGGGAACAACTTGGTCTGCCTCCACACGTCAAAGTGAAGAGGATGTTAATTTTGGTGCGTTAGAAGCGCTCCACGAAATCGTCGCTGCCTTTGCTGCCGATTATGCAAAGGCAAATTCAGTGACAGGTCTAAATGCTGTGGTCCAAGCACCTGCAAATTAGAAGTTCGCGCCCCGAAATTCGTGTAAGCTGGTGCAAATAGGTTCAACCAAGCGGGTCGCCATGCAAACAGAGTTCCAAATCACTTCTACTGGGGCAGGTCTTTAAGAATTTACATCCGAGGTCTGCGATTTTGTGAAACAGCATGATGTAAATTCAGGCGTCCTCACGCTCTTTGTACGACACACATCCTGCTCACTTTTGATCCAAGAAAATGCAGCCCCCGATGTTCAAACCGATTTGCAGGGGTATTTCGCACGGTTGGTGCCCTGCAGCGATGCCCCCTCGATGCGATACCTACGTCACACAATGGAAGGCCCTGATGACATGCCTGCCCACATCAAGGCCGCAATGATGCCTGTTTCGCTAACTATTCCAATCTTTTCTGGCGATTTGGTGCTGGGAACATGGCAGGGGATTTATCTTTTCGAACATCGCGACAGCCCCCACACACGATCTGTATTTGCCCATATCTCGGCCTAACTCGACTGCGACTCTTGTTGGTCTTGGCAATCACAGCCCTGCATCCTACATCTTATGTAGAACTGAAAGAAACCAAATGCAGCTGTCCCAAGATGTCCTTTGCAAAATTAACAATCGCGACTTCATCATTTTTGATGGCGTATGTGTGCTGTGCAATGGTTGGGTTAAATTCGTTCTGCGTTTTGATCGGTCCAAGAACTTCTCTTTTGTGATCGCACAATCTGAATTGGGCGAAGAAATCTACGCCCAGCTTGGCCTAAAGTCGGATGACTACGACACCTTTATCATCGTTAAAAAAGGCCAGATGTAC
>JASJIO010000043.1:0-14575 GCA_037625035.1 Amylibacter sp. | reverse complement strand
TACAAATTTCAAAAAAAAATAGAAACGATTTCGACAGGGTCTTTTCATAGCGCAAAAACCGCGTATAAAGACCTCATGATGAAACGCACACATATCGCAATCTTGCCTGCCCCAATGGGCGCAATTTCTGCTGCGTTACTCCTACTTAGCCGCCTCTGAGCGTGTCGGGGTCCGGCGCGTACGCTCAGAGGAGTGAATAATCCGCGCTGACACGAACCCCCAATTGCTAAGTATAACAAAGAGAACAGAGACATGACTGATATAGCCAAACAAGACCGCGTCTTGATTTTTGACACCACATTGCGTGATGGCGAGCAATCGCCCGGTGCCACGATGAGCCATAATGAGAAGTTGGAGATTGCCCAGCTGCTGGATGAAATGGGCGTCGATATCATCGAAGCTGGCTTTCCGATTGCTAGTGAAGGTGATTTCAATGCGGTGAGCGAGATTTCGAAACGCGCGAAAACGGCGGTGATTTGTGGCCTTGCCCGTGCCGATCTGCGCGACATTGATCGCTGCTGGGATGCTGTGAAACACGCAAAACAACCGCGTATCCACACGTTTATTGGTACTAGCCCCCTTCACCGCGCGATTCCGAACCTGACACAGGAAGAGATGATTGTGCGGATTCACGACACCGTTAGCCATGCGCTCAATCTGTGTGACAATGTGCAATGGTCACCGATGGATGCCACGCGCACAGAGGAAGATTACCTGTGCCGCACTGTGGAGACCGCGATCAAAGCGGGTGCGACGACGATCAATATTCCAGACACGGTTGGGTACACCGCGCCGCGTGAAAGCGCGGCATTGATCCGTATGCTGATCGAGAAAGTGCCAGGCGCAGACGAAATTGTGTTTGCGACGCATTGTCACAATGATCTTGGCATGGCGACGGCGAACTCGCTGGCGGCAGTCGAGGCTGGTGCGCGCCAGGTGGAATGCACGATCAACGGTTTGGGTGAGCGTGCTGGGAACACGGCGCTGGAAGAAGTTGTGATGGCGTTGAAAGTGCGCAATGACATTATGCCGTTTCAGACGCGGGTCGACAGCACAAAGATCATGAATATTAGCCGTCGTGTGGCGTCTGTTTCTGGGTTTGCCGTGCAGTTCAACAAAGCGATTGTTGGCAAGAACGCGTTTGCGCATGAAAGCGGTATTCACCAAGATGGTATGCTGAAGAACGCCGAGACGTTTGAAATTATGCGCCCAGAAGATGTGGGTTTGGCCGAAACTAACATCGTTTTGGGTAAACATTCGGGGCGTGCTGCGCTGCGTGCCAAGTTGAAAGACCTAGGCTATGAGATGGGCGACAATCAGTTGAAAGACGTGTTTGTGCGGTTCAAATCCTTGGCCGATCGCAAGAAAGAAATCTTTGAGGATGACTTGATTGCGTTGATGAGCGATGAGGCGACCAATGCGGCGCATGACCGAATTAAGGTGCGCAGCCTACGGGTTGTTTGTGGCACACATGGCCCCCAAGAAGCGGATTTGACACTGTCGATTGACGGCGCAGATCACAGTGTTTCTGCGACGGGTGATGGGCCAGTGGACGCTACGTTCAACGCGGTGAAAGAGCTGGTTCCACATCAGGCAAAACTGCAATTGTACAATGTTCTTGCGGTCACGGAGGGCACGGATGCGCAGGCGACTGTGTCGGTTCGTATGGAAGAAAACGGCAAGATCGTTGTTGGACAATCGGCCGATACGGACACGGTTGTGGCCAGCTGTAAAGCCTATGTAAATGCGCTGAACAAGCTGTTGGTTCGGCGCGAGAAATCGGGCGGTGACGTAGCCGAAGTGAACTATAAAGACGTGTCGTAAAAAACTTCTTTTACGTGAATGGTACATTAAAACGGGTCTGTATTTGGGCCCGTTTTTTGTGGTTTTTGCCTGCAATTATAGGGGGTAATGATTCTGCCTGTCTGACCATTGTCGAATGTGTCAAAAATCAACGATATTCGATATGTGTAAGAAAACCGCCAAATACGACACAAATTCAATGTGGTTATAGCGGGAAAATGCCTATTTAGCATATGCAGTATCTTTACCATTATGGGGTGCCACCGTTATAAACAAACGTCTGAACCGCAGATCGGTGCGGTCACTTGTTGTATGCAAAGGCGCGCAATTATGTTCGGAAGTTTATCCAGTTTTTTATCGGCTGATATGGCCATTGATCTTGGGACCGCAAACACGCTGGTTTATGTCAAAGGCAAGGGTATAATCCTGAATGAGCCATCCGTGGTGGCGTACACTGTGAAGGACGGCGTGCGCAAAGCGTTGGCCTTTGGCGAAGATGCGAAACTGATGCTAGGCCGCACGCCTGGTTCCATTGAGGCGATCCGCCCGATGCGCGACGGTGTCATTGCCGATTTTGACGTTGCCGAAGAGATGATCAAACACTTCATCCGCAAAGTTCACAAACGATCTACCCTGACGAAACCACGTGTGATTGTCTGTGTGCCCCACGGTGCGACGCCTGTTGAAAAACGTGCCATTCGCCAATCCGTTTTGTCGGCGGGTGCGCGTAAATGCGGCCTGATCGCAGAGCCGATTGCAGCCGCGATTGGTGCTGGAATGCCGATCACCGATCCGACGGGCAACATGGTTGTGGATATCGGCGGCGGGACCACCGAAGTTGCGGTCATGTCGCTGGGCGATATCGTTTATGCGCGTTCTGTGCGAGTCGGCGGTGACCGCATGGACGAGGCGATTATTTCTTATCTGCGTCGCCAGCAAAACATGTTGGTGGGCGAGAGCACGGCGGAGCGGATCAAAACATCCATTGGGACGGCACGGTTGCCTGACGATGGGCGCGGCATGGCGCTGGAAATTCGCGGACGCGATTTGTTGACCGGCGTGCCAAAAGAAATCGAAGTGACGCAGGCGCAGATTGCCGATGCTTTGGCAGAACCTGTGCAACAAATTTGCGAAGCGGTGATGGCGGCGCTGGAATCTACGCCGCCTGATTTGGCTGCAGATATTGTGGATCGCGGTGTGATGCTGACAGGTGGCGGCGCGTTGTTGGGTGAATTGGATCTGGCACTGCGTGAACAGACTGGGTTGGCAATTTCGGTTGCTGATGAAAGCCTGAACTGCGTGGCACTGGGGACTGGTAAAGCCCTAGAGTATGAAAAACAGCTTCTACATGTTATTGATTTCGGTAGCTAAGCCAGTGAAAGCCGCCAATGGCCGTACAAAATGACAGTGAGGTCTATTTCCGCCGCGTTGTAAGACGTGTATTGGTGTCTGTTTTATTGGTATTTTTGTTTGCGATTTTTCTGATTTGGCGCATTGATAATCTGCGCGCTGAACGGTTTCGCATGGCGGTAATTGATCGAATTGTGCCCAATTTGGAATGGGTGCTGACCCCTGTTGCCCATGTTTCAAACATGATTTCAGATGCGCAAAGTTATTCACGAATTTATCAGCAAAATCAAGAGCTTCGCCGCGAGTTACAACAGATGAAGGCGTGGAAAGAAGCCGCGATTCAACTGGAGCAAAAGAACGCTAAGTTGCTGGATTTAAACAATGTAAAGCTGAACCCTAAGCTGACGTATACGACGGGTGTGGTGCTGACAGACAGCGGCAGCCCGTTTCGCCAATCTGCACTGATCAACATCGGGCGGCGTGACGGTGTTGTGGATGGTTGGGCCGCGATGGACGGGCTGGGCCTTGTGGGGCGTATTTCTGGGGTCGGAAATAACTCGGCGCGGGTTATGTTTTTGACCGACAGTTCGAGCCGCATTCCGATTGAGGTGACGCCGTCGGGGCAAAAAGCGATCCTTGCGGGGGATAACACGCCGTTGCCACCGCTGGAATTTGTCGACGGGGTCGATCAGGTTCGCGCAGGCGATCGTGTTGTGACCACGGGCGATGGCGGTGTTTTTCCGCCCGGATTGTTGGCAGGGACGGTTCTGCTCGGGGGTGATGGGCGGTTGCGGGTGCGGTTGGCGGCAGATTATCGCCGTCTGGAATTTCTGCGTGTGATCCGCCATTTACCTTCCGCGCCGATATCAGAGCCGGGTCGTTTGGTCGGCCCTGTGTTGCCAGGACAAGTGCAGGTAAGCGAGTAATGGACGACACATCCCCGTTTCAATTGTGGATGTATCGCACGGCCTTTCTGGGCATTGGAATGGCATTTATTCTGTGGTCGATTATCCCCTTTGATCTGAGTGCGGGCGCCCTGCCCGTTCCTAATATTTTCTTCTGTATAACAATGAGCTACGTTGTTCGACGGCCAGAGTACGTGCCTGTTTGGGCGGTCTTTATTGTGTTCTTTTTGTGGGATGTTTTAACGCAAGCACCCCTTGGTCTGTGTACGTTGTTGGTGGTGATGGGAACCGAGGTTGTGCGCGGCAATATCCAAGCGTTTCGCGAGTATAATTTCGGGCTTGAATGGCTGTGGATCAGCGCGATATTTGTCGCAATAACCGCCACTGAACAGATCCTGTTGGCGCTGACATTATCGGATACGCCCCGACTTTTCGGGCAGGTCTTGCTTATCCTTTTCACAGTCGCGGCCTACCCTGTTACGGTTGGGGTGATGAAGTTTGGATTTGGAATCACGCGGCCTCAACCGGGTGAGTTGGATGCTTGGGGTAAACGGCAATGAGACGGCCACAAAAACCGGGACGTTTGCGCCAAATGCTGACGCGGCGCGCTATTATTTTGGTGGGGATGCAGGCGGGCGTGATTGGAGCGCTTGGCTGGCAAATGCGGCGCATCGCAGTGGAGCAGAACCAATCGTTCCGTCTGTTGGCCGAAGAAAACCGTGTGAATATCCGCTTGATCCCGCCCGTACGTGGGTTGGTTTTTGATCGGTTGGGCAAACCGCTAGCGTATAATGAGCCGACCTATAAAATTGAAATTGTGCGCGAACAGGCTGGTGATCCGGAGGCAGTTTTGCGCCGCTTGGCGACAATTGTACCGATCACCGATGAGGATATTGCGCAAGCGTTGGAAGAAATGAGCAGCCGGCGGGGGTTTGTTGCGGTACCTGTTATCAAGGATTTGGACTGGGAACATATCGCTGCTGTTAGTGCGAATGCGCCCGCGTTGCCCGGGATCACAGCAGAGTTGGGCCACTATAGGTTTTATCCGCAAGCCGATGATTTTGCACATATTATGGGGTTTGTTGGCCCTGTTTCTGACTATGATTTAAGCCAGCGTGATGATGATGACCCCTTGCTGTTGATCCCACGTTTTCAGATTGGGAAAAACGGAATTGAACGCCAGATCGAAAAACCGTTGCGTGGCAAGGCGGGCGTTAAACGGATCGAGGTGAATGCGATTGGTCGCGTGATGCGGGTTTTGGGGCGTGAAGAAAGCCAAGCGGGATCGAATGTTCAGTTGACGATTGATCACCGTTTACAGAAATTTGCGCAAGCACGATTGGGTGAAAACAGTGCTGCGGTGGTTGTTATGGATGTGCGCAACGGCGATTTGCTGGCGATGGCATCAGCCCCTAGTTTTGATCCCAATAAATTTGTGCGCGGCATTTCAGTTGCGGATTTCAAAGACCTGAACGAAAACAAGTTTAGGCCGATGTTGAACAAGGCCGTGACTGGGACGTATCCGCCTGGGTCAACGTTCAAAATGGTGACAGCGCTGGCCGCCCTAAAGGGCGGTTTTATGACGCCGAACGAAAAAGTGCGGTGCAAAGGGTATACCGAATTATATGATCGCAGGTTCCACTGTTGGCGTCGTGGCGGGCACGGAAATATCGATTTGCACAACAGCCTGAAACAGTCGTGTGATGTCTATTATTACGAAGTTGCGCAAAAGGTGGGGATCGAAAACATCTCGACTATGGCGAAAGAATTGGGGCTGGGTGTGCAGCATTCGTTGGAATTGCCAGCGGTGCGCGAGGGTTTGGCCCCGACTAAAGCGTGGAAAAAAGCTCGCAAAGGCGAGGATTGGGTTATTGGCGACACGTTGAATGCGTCGATTGGCCAAGGTTTTGTGCTGTCTTCGCCGATGCAATTGGCGGTGATGGCAGCGCGTCTGGGATCTGGAACCAAGATCGCGCCCCGTCTGGTGAACGCGATTGATAACCGGCCCCGACCCGTGCGTGGACGCGAGCCGTTGGACATTGAGCCAGAGCATATCAAAGCGGTGCAAGATGCGATGTTTGCGGTGGTGAATGAACGTGGTGGTACCGCGAGTGGCTCGGCTATTCGTAAGAAAGGCTGGCAGATGGCGGGTAAGACCGGCACGTCACAGGTTCGCTTTATCACCAAAGAAGAACGCGCGCGCGGTGTGATCCGCAACGAAGACTTGCCGTGGGAACGGCGCGATCACGCGTTGTTTGTGGCCTATGCCCCTGCCGATAATCCGCGTTTCGCGATTTCTGTTGTGGTTGAACATGGCGGTGGTGGGTCCAAAGCGGCCGCGCCGATTGCACGCGATATCATGCGCGAGGCCTTAGAGTTGGGGGCGGACAATGGATACCGCGCTTTGCCCACCGATGTGCGGGCCGGCAAGCCTATTTTGGACGACAAAGCATGAGTTTTGTGAACAACAATGTGCGCACGGTTCCGACGGGATTGTCCAAAGTGTTATTTTTCAACTGGCCCTTGGCATTGTTGTTAACCGCAGTGGCGAGCACTGGTTTTTTGATGCTGTATTCCGTTTCGGGCGGAGACATAGAACGCTGGGCTGAACCGCAAATTATTCGATTCTGCATGGGCATGGGGGTGATGATTTTCATGGCCTTTGTACCGATCAGTTTTTGGCGGGAAATCAGTGGGATAGCTTATATTGTGGGGATCGTGTTGTTGCTGTTGGTGCCATATATCGGTGAAACACGTGGCGGTGCGCAGCGTTGGATTGATCTGGGATTTATGACGTTGCAACCGTCCGAGTTGATGAAAATCGGCGTCGTGATGGCGTTGGCGTTTTATTATGATTGGCTGGATGAACGGCGTATTTCTCACCCTTTGTGGGTGCTGATCCCAATTATTTTGATCATTTTCCCTGCCGTTTTGGTGCTGGGGCAACCCGATTTGGGAACCGCGCTTTTGATCATCGCGGGGGGTGCGATCATCATGTTTATCGCCGGAGTGCATTGGCTGTATTTCGCGGCGGCAATCCTGTCTGTGACCTTGTTGGTGACGGGGGTTTTTGCGTCTAAGGGGACGGAATATCAGCTACTGAAGGATTATCAGTACAAACGGATTAAAACATTTATTGATCCCTCATCGGATCCGCTTGGCTCTGGGTACCACATCACCCAATCGAAAATTGCGCTCGGGTCTGGTGGGCTGACGGGGCGTGGATTTATGCAAGGGACGCAACAACGGCTGAACTTTTTGCCTGAAAAACATACCGATTTTATTTTCACGACGCTGGGCGAAGAGTTTGGTTTTGTTGGCGGGATTGTTTTGTTGGGGCTGTACGGATTGATCTTGCTGTTCTGCTATGTGTCGGCGTTTTCAAACAGGGATAGGTTCGGTGCCATCGTTACAATTGGGGTCGGGACGACGTTCTTTTTCTATTTTGCGGTGAATATGTCGATGGTCATGGGGCTTGCGCCTGTTGTGGGCGTGCCGTTGCCGTTGGTGAGTTATGGTGGATCTGCGATGATGGTGTTGCTGATCGCGTTTGGGCTGGTACAAAGTGCGCATGTGCACCGTCCTCGATAAAAAATACTGAAGGAAATCTCATGATTAACGTTTTGTTTTCGGCCCAAAACGCATTGTGGCCGCAGTATCAGCCTTTGCTTGCAGCGGAATTCGCGAAACAAGGGCTGGAGGTTAATTTGGTGCACGAAACGGATGCGCCTGAGACGATAGATTATTTGATATATGCACCTGCGCACGACGATGATGATTTAAGCGTTTTTACCAATCTAAAGCTAATCCAAAGCCTGTGGGCAGGCCCGGATAAGTTGTTGCGAAACAAGACGTTGACACAACCACTTGCGCGGATGGTGGACCCTGGAATGACGCAAGGGATGGTGGATTATGTGCTGGGGCATATCCTGCGGCACCACTTGCATACAGATACATTTGCGCAGGCAGATACATGGTTAACAGATGTCGCGCCGCCGCTGCCATCGCAACGCACGGTGGCGTTTTTGGGGATTGGTGAGTTGGGCATGGCGTGTGCGCTGGCGGCCAAAGCGCATGGGTTCAATGTGATTGGATGGAGCCGTTCCTTGAAGGTGGATGCGCCGATTGCGTGCTTTGCAGGGGATGACGGTTTGCGCGAGGTTTTGGGCCAAGCGGATATCATCGTGACGTTGATGCCTGCGACCCCTGCCACCGATGGAATTATCAGTGTAGATGCTGTGGGCGCGATGAAAAACGGTGCAGCGTTGATCAACCCTGGACGAGGGGAATTGATTGACGATGACGCGCTGTTGGCTGGGCTGCTATCTGGGAAAATATCGGGTGCAACGCTCGATGTATTTCGCCAAGAACCCCTGCCCCGCGACCATCCCTATTGGACCGAGCCGAGCGTTTTAATCACGCCCCACATTGCATCTGAAACGCGCATTCCAACCGCGAGTGCTGTGGTCGCAGCCAATATTGCGCGCGATGTGCGTGGTGAAGGTGCGCGGTATTTGGTGGATCCATCACTAAAATATTGAGGTACGGGATTTGGATATTTTTAGCCAGAAGAAGGCGCCGGGATGCGCGTAAATTGTTAGCGTAGAATTGGGGGCTTGTCTGGGTTTGAACCAGGTGCTTCGATCGTGAGGGTTTGTTGTTTTGGGAGTTCTGGTAAATCGAATCGCAGGCCATTTTTGGCAAGTGCGCCGCTGAGTTTGTTTGTAGCGTTCAAGAAAATTACATCGAGCGAACCTGCTTCGACGCCTGAAAATGTGAGGGCCTCGGAGATTGCAGATGCGATTGCGGGTTCAGCATCTGGGATGGCGTCGATGAAGGCCATAACATGGGTTCGTGGGCGATTTTCGTATTCAATTTCAGCAAGATAGGCGAATTTAGCGAGGCCCGCCATGGTGGCGAGTTTTGTATCAAGCGCGGTGATAAGCGTTTCTGGGAGCTGCCCAGGGGGGTATATTGCGCTTGGCGTAGCCTCGGTTGCTTCGGGGGCTGCACCAAGGGTTTGGTGCAGCCAATCAACGGCGTTTGCGGGCAGCAGCATTGAAGACGGAGCCACAGCTAGGTTGATGCCAAGGCCGATGTTTTGGCCCGCGAGCATGGCGGTTAATTCACGACCAGCAGCAGCAAGGAACGGCGTTGGGGTTTGCGTAAACTCGGACAAACGTTCTTCGGTATCGAACACCAGCGCGTAATGTTCATCTTCAACCGGGAACAGTGCTGGCTGAATTTTGTCGTTCGTTGCTTCAGTTTCAAGCACGAGGAACAGCTCGCTATCGGCCACACGTTCATAGAACGCCATGCGTTTGGTTGTGTCTTCGGGGGCGGCATCCATCGCGGATTGGGCGGTATCAAGGGGGGTCATATCAGGTCCTGTATGCGGGTGCGCATATGTGGGAGGAGTTCGTTTTCAAACCAAGGGTTTTTCTTAATCCAGCCGCTGTTTCGCCAGCTAGGATGAGGAAGCGGAATGCTGTTTGGGCCGTAGACGCGCCAATTCATCACAGTTTGCGTGACGTTTTTGGATTTGAGGTGCCAAGTTTGGGCATAGCCGCCGATCAACAATGTGAGCTCGACTTGGGGCATCAGTGCAAGGGTTTGTTCGCGCCAAGTTGTTGCGCAAATTTTCGGCGGTGGGAGGTCGGAGCCCTTGGCATCGTAGCCCGGAAAACAGAAGGCCATCGGGAAAATTGCGAGTTTGGATTGGTCGTAAAAAGTGGGTTCATCGATGCCCATCCAATCGCGCAGACGATCCCCCGATGGATCAGTGAAGGGGCGACCAGATTCGTGTACGCGGGCACCGGGCGCTTGGCCGATCATCATGACTTTGGCATCTTGAGAGAGCCATGCAACAGGGCGTGGGCTGTGCGCAGAGTGCGTTTGCGTGAACCTATCTGCGCATAAAGTGCAGGCGCTGATATTGTCGATATGGGCTTTAAAACTTGGCATCTTGGGCGGTGTAGCAGAGTTTTAAGGGGTGGGGAAGATCGGTTTATTTCAAATATCTGGAAATATAGATTGACTCATTTCTATAATTCTAGAAATATGACACTATGAAACAGGAACGAGATATGAAAATTAGTTTAGAAGATGCAGCACAAGCCTTTGCCGCACTTGGATCAGAGCAGCGTTTAAGCGTGCTGCAAACGTTGGTCAGCGCGGGTACGAATGGGTTATCGGTGGGGGAGTTGGGCAAGAGCACGGGCGTGCCTGGTTCAACGCTGAATCATCATTTGCGGTTTCTGGTTCACGCAGGTTTGGTCGAGCAAAAGAAGGAGGGGCGCAGCATTATTTGCTCCTCTGTTGCCTATGATATGACCCAAGCCCTTTCGAATTTCATCATGAAAAACTGCTGCGCGGATGTGAGCGAAACGGAGCATAGCCATGAGTGATCAAACGGTACATTCCCACGGTGCAGGGCGCATTTATGGTCGCAAAATCGACTGCGTATTGATCGCGATTGTTGTGATGTTGGTAGGCGTTGGCGTGTTCGTGCCAGCCGAGTTTTGGGGCGTGGTGCGCGACACCTTAACGGCCATTGGCAGCAACGGTATTTTCATCGGGTTCGCGGTGTTCATGGTGGCGTATCTGAAGGCTTCGGGCGAGGAGGGCATGGTCGCGGAGGCCTTCAAAGGTTCGCCCGTGCGCATGGTGATTTTGGCCGCGATGGTTGGTGGGTTGGCCCCGTTTTTTTTTCGTGTGAAGTGATCCCGTTTGAGGCCGCGCTGTTAACGATGCGGGTTCCTTTGGCGGCTGTGATGGCGTTTTGGTTGGCCTCTCCGATTATGGACCCGCCGATGTTTATTATGACGTCGTCCGCGCTGGGGATCGATTTCGCGATTGCCAAAACGATTGCGGCCGTGGGGTTCGGGCTGTTTGGCGTGATGGCGCTGGCGAATACCGCGTTGTTTACCGATCCGCTGCGCGAAGACGCGAACCAAGGCGGTTGTGGTTGCGGGACGAATCCGTTCACGGGTAAACCTGTTTGGGCGTTTTGGGGTGAAAGCAAGCGATTGCAGACGTTTTTTTTTGCAACCATGCGCGACAACGCGATATTCCTGCTGAAATGGTTAACGCTGGCCTATGTTATCGAGGCATTGATGATCCGTTTTGTGCCTGCGGAATGGATCGCAGGAGTGCTGGGTGGCGATGGGTTTGGGCCAATTGTTCTGGGCGCTTTGGTCGGTGGACCTGCGTATCTGAACGGCTATGCTGCGGCGCCTTTAGTGGCTGGTTTGGTGGATCAAGGCATGAGCCAAGGGGCGACGATGTCGTTCATGTTGGCGGGATCAGTCAGCTGTATTCCTGCGGCGATTGCGGTCTGGGCGTTGGTCAAGCCGAAGGTATTTGTGGCCTACCTTGTGCTGGGTTTTGTAGGCGCATTGATCGCAGGCGTATCTTGGGCAGCGTGGGTCTAACCCCTGCCCTAGACCCCTGATTTTAATAGATTTCCGAGGCGGCTGATTCCGGTGTTGATCGTCGCCTCGCCTACGCAAGAAAAGCTGAGGCGCAGTGTGTTACCGTTCGATCCATCAGCGAAAAGGCGAGGCCTGGGACGAAGGCGACTTTTTGTATTTCTAGGAATTTTGCTAACAGGTCTGCGCCATCCAAATGGGCTGGTAGTGTGACCCTGATGAACATGCCGCCTTCGGGTTTGGTCCAAGTGACGCCGTCTGGCATGTGCATTTTTAGGGCTGCAAGCATGTGATCGCGACGTGCGGCATAGGCCGTGCGGATTTTTGCGGTTTGGGCGGCAAAACCTGTTTCGGCGACTTTGTGAATCGCGATTTGGTTAATGGTTGAGGAATGTAAATCAGCTGCTTTTTTCATTAAAACAAGCGGTTGGATCACAGATTTTGCAGCGCAAACCCAGCCGACGCGCAGGCCCGGTGCAAGGGTTTTGGAGAAGCTGCCGCAATAGATGCTTCGGCAATCCTCGATGCTGCCCGTGCGTTCAATTTCTAGCGCAAGGATCGGTGGGATCGCCTCTCCGTCGCAGCGCAGGGATTGGTAGGCGGCGTCCTCGATTATGGCGATGTCCATTTCAGTGGCGAGGTCGAGTGCAGAGAGACGCGCGCGGCGGTCCATTGTTTCACCTGTGGGGTTGGCGAAATCGACGGACATATAGGCAAATTTGGGGGCTCCGCCCCGCTCGCTTGCCATGGCTTGGTATTCGGATGCGGGGCGGTTTGAGTTGGCGCTGATTTGATCGAAATGGGGTTTGTAGGCGTTGAATGCGCCGAGGTATGTGGGCCAATTTACAAGGGCCGTGTCGTCTTTGGACAGCAGGAGTTTTTCCAAGTAATCAGGGGCTTGCTGGGAGCCTGGTGTGATGAGGATATTGTCAACGTCACACGGGATGCCAAGGTCGGCCATTTGTGTGGCGATCCAATTTCGCAGCGGTTGGTAGCCTTCGGATACCGAGTATTGCAGGGCGTCAGTTCCGTGCCCGCTTGAGAAAATGTCAGCGAAAGCCGCAGCGAATTCGGCCTTTGGGAACAGGTCGGGATCGGGAATACCGCCTGCGAAGGAGATGATGTCATGTTGCTTGAGGAGTTTGAGAAGCTCGCGAATTTCGGAGGCCTTCATACGGCCCATGTGCATTGCGAAGATGTTTTACCAATCCATAGGTCTGCCCTTTGTTAATTTAGGACAGGTTGCCTGACATATAAACTAAGTCAATAATGCTGACTTAGTTGTAGCAATTCGTGAACACCAGAAGGACGGGTGTTATTCAGGGTTAGATAATCGGGCGGTGCGCTTTGTTGCTGCCCTTGTGCTTTTTGGCTTTGTTGTTCAGCGACAGATAATGCGGTTTGTTTTTCACCTTTTCTTCAAGAAGCTGTTTCATCGTTTTCTTTGGCTCGGCGGGTTCTGGTTTTTTGTCGGTCATGGTCGAGTCGTCCTCAATTTTTTGGGGGCAGTTGAGGTCTACCTGTCAAACTTGGGGCGGAAAAGCCAGAGTTAAAGGGGGAGCATTAAGCAAACTAAGGGGTTTGTGTGTTGAACTGTGTTCTCTTTTCAGTGGATTGGTGATAGCTAGCGCGTGATGTTTGAACCTGAGCGGTTCTGCCCCTTTTCAGATCGGACACCTACGTGAGTTTGCGCAGAAAAATTATTGATAGCGAAGCCTATGCGCGCTGTGTCACGGGGTTGATTTCCGGGTATCTGCGGCTTGCGTATCGCACATCCAAATGGCAGCGGATCGGGTTTGAACCGATGGACGAGGCCGTGAAAAACGGCGATCCGATCATCTTTGTTTTGTGGCACCAACGGTTGGTGATGTCGCCTTATATGTTTGACGTATCGCTGGGTAAATTCTGCACGCTGACCTCCACCGGGCGGGGGGGGACGATGATTGGGAAACTCCTGAACCGCTTTGGTTTTGAAAATGTTTCAATGTCCAGCCACAAACGCCATGTCGCATTATCACGTGAAGTTCTGGGGCGCATTCGGGATGGTTATTCCATTGGAATTGCATCCGATGGCCCCCGTGGCCCCGCGCGCAAATCTTCAAATGTGCCGTTGATCTGGGGTCGTGTATCGGGAAAGCGTATTTTTGTCGTTAGCTATTCATCGCGCCGCGCCTTTATGCTGCCCACATGGGATAGAGCCATGGTGCCAAAGCCGTTTACGAAGGGTGTTTTTACCTGTGAGGAGTGGGTGCAACCGATCCCGCGAAAGGGCAGCGACGCGGAATATGAAGCATTGCGCATTGACCTAGAGGCAGCACTTGATGCAGTTACGGATGCCAGCGATGTGGCCTGTGCGCGGGTTTGAAGTCGTGGGTGTATTCCCGGACACGGTTTGTGAGAGCAGTTTGAACATAGATTGGGACGATTAGTCTTAATAGTGGTGTTCTCGCTGAGGACCATAGCGAAGCCCACCTGATCTATGAAAAACCTTTGCCACACCAAATAATCCATCCTTTTGATAAGATCGAACAGGTGCCTTTTTAGCCAAAGATTCTGACATTGTTAATTGAGATTGTTACATAAAACCCGTTAGCTTGTTTGGCGGTTTTTCTGTTTTGAATTGTTGTAATCATTTCCATCATAACGCACTATCAAGCTCAACCTTAAGGATTTAGTTAAAGTGCCAGAAGTATTTCACAAGAGGCTGTCCGAAAATTTTTGAAAAAGTCGCACAGGTGATGAGAGGTGACGCGGAAATCGCTTCTGTATTTCCAAATACGACTGACAAAAGCGGGTCTAGAGAAAAGGTTTATGCCGAGTTTTTAAAACGACATTTACCTTCTATGTGCAACGTGGATTTTGGTGGGTTTGTTTTCGGATCAGATGGAACAAAATCAAATCAACTGGATATCCTTGTTACCGCAAATACTGCACCAAGGTATCTACTCAACATCGATAATGAGATACGCAAAACCTTCTCTCAGCTTGAAGGTACTTTGGAGGTGATCTCGGTAAAGTCAAAATTGGATAAAAAATAATTACAGGACTCGTTGGATGGAATGGCAAATATTCCTAAAACTAACCCCG
>JASJIO010000042.1:0-2699 GCA_037625035.1 Amylibacter sp. | reverse complement strand
TTATTGAGCGCATAGATTTTGATTGCCCCATCAATCTGATGCTTGCAATCATTAGTCTGACAGCACCCCCTGACAGCCTTGGAGCGCGCGTTTGTGCCGCCAAACATTGCCATTTGCGTCAAAGAACACCCAAGCCAGTTCAACGCCCGCATGATCGGCCATCAAGGGCGCACTGCACGATTTTACAAAGCAGCAACTGCGATTTCTGGTGTAAAACTGGTCGCAGAAACTGTGTCTTCTGCAAAATTGATCCTGAACGCGCAAGCGGTTGCCACGATCAGCGGCACCGTGGCGCTGGAGGCCGCAATCCTTGGTAAAAGGGGGCTTGTGTTTGGTGGTGTATGGATCGATGGCTGCCCAAACCTGTTGCGTTTCACACGGGATTTGAGTTGGAAAGTTTTTTCAGTGCTCCAATTTCTGATAGTAAAAAAATTGGCGACTGGCTTTGTGATAGGTTGGACGCATGCGGGCTTCCGGGGTGTGTGAATCCTTCCAATGAAAAGTATTTTTTGACGTATTATGCTGATGGGTCACTATCAAAGTGCGAGGCTGCAATTCTTGCTGATGCCGTTGCCGCAGCCCTAGTACAGGGTAAGCCAGTAGTGTAAAAGACGCTAAACGTTTAATAAACATAAATCAACGGACGGCAAATGACTGAGACTTTCATACCCTACGGGCGGCAAAACATAACCGACGAAGACATAGATGCAGTCGTTGCGATACTGCAATCGGATTATTTGACGCAAGGCCCAAAAGTCCCGGAGTTCGAACGTGAGCTGGCGTCCATCACGGGCGCAGCCTATGCTGTCGCGTTAAATTCTGCCACCTCGGCTTTGCATGTTGCTTGCATGGCACTTGATCTAGGGGCCGGGGATTGGCTCTGGACGGTTCCAAACACCTTTGTGGCCTCTGCTAATTGCGCGCTTTATTGTGGTGCCAAGGTTGACTTTGTTGATATCGACCCCATCACATACACGATGTGCCCAGACGCCTTAGAGGCGAAGCTAAAACAGGCCAAGACGGCAGGCACATTGCCTAAAATTATTGTGCCGGTGCATCTTTGCGGGCAGTCTTGTAACATGGAGGCGATTTCGTGGATCGCACGCAGTTTTTCTGTGAAGATCATTGAGGACGCAAGCCATGCAATAGGTGCCCACTATCAGGGCCGATCAGTCGGTGATTGCCGGTTTTCGGAAATAACAGTATTTTCTTTTCATCCGGTCAAAATCATTACAACTGCAGAAGGGGGAATAGCCACAACGCAGGATGCCAGTCTGGCACGCAAGATGGATTTGGCGCGCAGCCATGGCATTACACGCGATCCAGGTGAGATGACCCATGCACCGGATGGGCCATGGTATTACCAGCAGATATCCTTGGGTTACAATTACCGCATGACGGAACTGCAGGGCGCTCTAGGGCTGTCGCAGCTAAATCAGTTGCATGCTTTTGTTGCTCGCCGACGTCAGCTGGCCGCACAGTATAATGACTTGTTGTCTGGTTTGCCTCTCACGTGCCCGGCCCAGTACTCTGAGAGCAACTCTTCCTGGCATCTTTATGTGGTGCGCGTGGCGGCTGAACACCGCGCCGCCGTCTTTGAGGCCTTGTGCGCCGCCGGAATCGGAGTGAATCTGCATTACATACCCGTTCATACCCATCCCTACTATCAGGCAATGGGTTTTTCTCTTGGTCAGTTCCCTGAAGCAGAGCGCTACTATGCCGAAGCAATTTCAATTCCGCTTTACGCAGGCCTAAACGACATTGATCAACGGCGCGTGGTTAAGGAATTGACCAAGGCGTTGGCGACACAATAGTGACCGTTTGCATCATCCCAGCGCGCGGTGGATCAAAGCGTATTCCGCGCAAAAATATCCGTCCCTTTCATGGCACACCTATGATCGGGTGGTCCATCTCTGCGGCGAGGGATAGCTGCTTGTTTGAACGTATTGTTGTATCGACTGATGATCCTGAAATATCTGAAATCGCCTGTGGCCTTGGGGCTGAAGTTCCCTTTTCGCGTCCCGATAACCTGGCGAACGATTATGCTGGAACGGTGCCTGTTGTAACCCATGCAGTTGAGGCCCTCGATCTTGATGGTGATGTTGCCGTCTGTTGCCTTTACGCGACCGCACCTTTCGTTCAGGCCACTGATCTGCGGGAGGGTTTGCGCCTTTTGCAAGCAGGGGCCAGCTACGCGATGGCCGTGACACGGTTTGACTATCCGATCCAGCGCGCCTTGCGACGGGATGAAGACGGTAAAGTGTCCATGATTCACCCAGCGCAAATGCAAGTGCGAAGCCAAGACCTCGAACCTGCTTGGCATGATGCGGGTCAGTTTTATTGGGGATTAGCTCGGACTTGGGCGTCTGAGCTGAGTATTTTTGGTGAAGGCTCGCATGGCGTCGAACTTCCTTCGATCCGTGTTGTCGATATTGATACGCCCGAAGATTGGGATCGGGCAGAAACGTTGTTTCAGGATTTGAGATGATGAAGATTGCTCTTCGGGCCGATGCATCTGTCCAGATTGGCACGGGTCATGTAATGCGGTGTCTTACACTGGCGGCTGAATTGCGTAGGCGTGGGCATACGTGCCGTTTTGTGTGCCGTGATTTACCGGGGCACCTTGGTCAAATGGTTGCCGACGCGGGTTTCGATTTGACGTTGTTGCCTGCGTCCAAACCAGGGTTTCAGCCCGATAG
>JASJIO010000041.1:0-17197 GCA_037625035.1 Amylibacter sp. | reverse complement strand
TTTGATAGACCGTAGCCCCATGCGCTGCCTAGGGTTGAGGACACACGTCACTTTTGGGAGAAAATGACGATGATTGTACGTAATTCACTCGCATTACTGGTCTTTGGTATGAGTATTATGGCAAACCCTGTTTTGGCAGATGGCCATGGGAGTACCGCTGTGAACCGCATTGATACACAACGCCCCGATGCGCCTGCATTGGCGGCTTATGGCGCGCATAAAGTTGGCGTGCGCACTGTTACGATTGTGAACCCAGATCAGATCGACATTTTAGCGATTGATCCTGCGGGCGAGAAACCCGACCTGATGCTGCGTTATGACCGCGAGTTGACGGTTGAGATTTGGTACCCTGCGGGGGCTGATGCCACGGGTGATACGGTTTTGACGGCCAATCTGCGTGATGGGAAAACGATGGTGCAGTTGCACGGTCAGGCTATGCGCGATGCGGCGTCTGATGGTGCGAAATATCCGCTGGTGATGATCAGTCACGGGCATCCGGGCAATCGCTATTTGCTGAGCCATCTGGCGGAGAATATCGCGTCTAAAGGGTATGTTGTGGCATCGCTCGATCACCGCGACAGTACCTATGCGGATCAGGCGGCGTTTGGATCGGCCTTGGTGAACCGTTCGTATGACCAGTTGTTTCTGCTGGATCAAATGGCAGCGATGTCTGCTGGTAATGGTTTCCTGAAGGGCATGGTTGATGCGGATAACACGGCGTTGATTGGCTATTCGATGGGCGGTTATGGCGCGGTTATCACGGCGGGTGGCGGTGTGACACAAGGGGCTGCGGATGCGCCGTTTGCGCCGTTCGGTACGCTGGGTGTTCACGTTGCTGGCACGGATACGCATAATGCGTTGCCTGACCCACGGATCAAAACGGCCGTGGCGTTTGCTCCTTGGGGCTTAACTTACGGTGTTTGGGATGGGGCTGGCTTGGCTGGTGTGCAAATCCCGATGTTATTTGTGGCTGGTTCAGCGGATGATGTTTCAGGCTACAGCCCTGGTGTTCGCAATATTTGGGAAGGCTCCGTGAATGTGGATCGTTCGCTACTGACGTTTGAAAATGCCAACCATAATGCCGCGGCGCCAATGCCTGCGCCTGCGGAATCGTATAATGTGGATGAGGGTGGTCTTGCGCCCTACGACCATTATTCGGATGCGGTTTGGGATACGGTTCGCATGAACAATATCACACAGCATTTCGTGACGGCTTGGTTGGGTAAATATCTGGGCGGTGACCGCGCGATGGATGCGTATCTAACGCTGACACCAAACGCCAATGATGGCGTTTGGGCCACGAATGAAGATGGCACTTTCAAAGATGAGCACAGCCATTGGGCTGGTTTTCAAAATCGTAAGGCCAAAGGGCTGCGGTTTGAAGTTCTCCCCGCAGCCGAGTAAGTTTTTGGCTTAGGACGCTGCTGCTTTGGGCCCAGATGGTTTACGCCGTCTGGGTCTTTTGCTTTTTGGGGCGCCTTCGTTTTGATCAATGGCAACGATATTGCCGTTTGCATCCAGTTTGGATGTGCGCCGCTTGTGCCACGGTTTTTTGTTTGGATTGCCACCCGGCACCCCTGAACCTTGGGCGGTGACAGCGCCACCACGGCCACGGCTGTTTTTGTTTGGTTTGCGCGGTGCTGGGCGATCCATGTTTGGTGCGGATGATCCGTCGGCCATTTTGGCTGGGATCTGCATTTTTATCACTTTTTCAATGGCACGAAGCAATTTTTGTTCTTCTGGTGAACAGAAAGCCACGGCGAAACCAGAGGCCCCTGCCCGTGCAGTACGGCCGATGCGGTGAACATAGGCTTCTGGCACGTTTGGTAAATCGTAGTTCACCACAACTTCGACTTCGCGGATGTCGATGCCGCGTGCGGCGATGTCTGTGGCGATCAGGACGGGTTTGTCACCCTTTTTAAACGCATCAAGGGCGCGTTGGCGTTGGCCTTGGGATTTGTTACCGTGGATCGCGTCCGCGCCGATGCCTTCAGAGCCGAGTTTCTTGGCAACTTTGTCCGCGCCACGTTTTGTGCGTGTAAACACGATGACGCGCTTGCCCGGATGTTGTTGAACCAGTTTGAAAATCGCAGTTGGTTTCGCGCCGTTTTCCATGTGGATAACGGTTTGTTCAATACGATCCGCAGTTGCAGAAACTTGTGAAACAGATGCCTGAAACGGATCAGTCAGGTAATCATTTGCCAGCGAAGAGATTTCTTTTGGCATTGTCGCGGAAAACAACAAAGTTTGACGCGGTTTTGGCATTTGCGACAAAAGACGACGGATCGCAGGCATAAAGCCGATGTCGAGCATTTGGTCTGCTTCGTCCAGAACAACAGTTTCGATGTTTTTCAGCGAGCAGGCTTTTTGTGAAATAAGGTCTTCGAGACGACCAGGGGTCGCAACCAGGATATCAACGCCTTCTTCGAGTTGACGCTTTTGTTTACGGATGGGCACACCACCGATCACAAAGCAGGAACGTAGGCCAAGGTTCTTGGAATAGGTCCAGATTGCATCGTTGATCTGTGTCGCTAGCTCGCGTGTTGGTGCAAGGATCAAGCAACGGATCTTGTGTTTTCCCTCTGGGATGTCTTGGGACAAACGGTGCAAGATTGGCAGCGCGAATGCGGCTGTTTTACCAGTACCAGTTTGGGCCAAACCGACAAGATCACGGCCTTCCAGTACAACTGGAATGGCTTGTGCCTGTATAGGTGTTGGAGTTGTGTATTTGTTGACGGACAACGTCTTAAGGATCGGCGCAGTAAGGCCGAGGTCGGTGAAATTCACGCGGTTCTCTTTTCATATATGTGCGCAGGGGCAATACAATAAAGAAAGTCCAGCGCGGTTGTGGGCATAAGCGCCCGTTTCTTGGTGCTTAGTAAGGCCTCGAAACTAAAAGTCAACCTTTTTCGCTGCATCGCAGCATTTTGGTTACTTTAGTCGGCGCATCAAACTGGAGGTATCCCAGCGCCCGCCGCCCATCTTTTGCACATCACCGTAGAACTGATCTACCAAAGCCGTGACGGGTACAGATGCGCCGTTGCTTTTGGCCTCATTCAGCACAATGTCTAGGTCTTTGCGCATCCAATCAACGGCAAAACCAAATTCGAATTCGTCTTTCAACATGGTCGTGCCACGGTTTTCCATCTGCCAACTGCCCGCCGCCCCTTTGGATATAACCTCGAGCACCGCATTGCCATCTAGGCCTGCTTTTTGGGCGAAATGCATGCCCTCTGATAGGCCTTGGACCAAGCCCGCGATGCAGATTTGGTTGACCATTTTGGTGAGTTGTCCAGCACCTTGTTCGCCCATAAGGCGGCAAGATTTTGAGAAACAATTGATTGCCTCTTCTACGCGATTGTATGTTGTTTGATCGCCGCCGCACATCACAGTTAACAGGCCGTTTTCTGCACCAGCTTGGCCGCCAGAAACTGGGGCATCAACGAAGCCTATTTTCAATTCTTTGGCGGCGTTGGCCATTTCAATGGCAATAGTTGCGGATGTGGTTGTGTGATCGACAAAGATAGTATCGATTGCCATGCCCGCCAATGCGCCATCATCGCCGAGCACGACTGAGCGCAAATCATCGTCGTTTCCAACACATGCAAACACGATATCTGCGCCTGCGGCTGCCTCGCGCGGTGTTTTTGCCGCGGCGCAACCGTGTTGTTTGACCCAGGCCTCGGCTTTGGAAAATGTGCGGTTGTAAACGGTGACGTCGTGGCCCTTTGCGGCCAAATGTCCTGCCATCGGGTAACCCATGACACCCATGCCTAAAAATGCTAGTTTCGCCATTGATCCAACTCCCGCTTTTACGCCGCAATTCTGTCGGCTGATATTGTCACGCAGGGTTTGGACTGTTAGGCCGCTGGGGTCAAGTTATGAGGTTTCGATGGCTTTAGCATTTCGCTGGTTGTTGCGTGGGTTTGTTGGTTCGGGGGTTTTGCTGCTGCTTGCCCTGCTGTTGGTGTATTATTTCGCAACGCGCTCCCTGCCCGATTACAATCAGGATTACACGTTGAACGGGCTGAATGGCCCTGTTGAAGTTGTGCGTGATACAAACAACGTGCCCCATATTTTTGCGGATGACGCCAAAGATGTGTATTTTGGTTTGGGGTTTTCACATGCGCAGGATCGGTTGTGGCAAATGACGATGTTGCGCCGTACCGCGCAGGGTCGATTGAGCGAGCTGTTTGGCGAAGAGACGCTGAAGATTGACGATTTTGTGCGACGGTTGGATTTGGTTGCGTTATCGCGTGCGTCTTATGAGTTTCAAACGGAAGAAGTGAAATCCGCATTATTGGCCTATTCGGCGGGCGTGAACGCGTGGTTAGGTGTGGCGCAACAAAATGCGCTGGGGCGTGGTGCGCCAGAGTTTTTCCTGTTTTCACCAGAGCTGGAACCGTGGACCCCGACCGATAGCCTGTCGATTATGCGGGTAATGGCGTTGCAATTGTCTGGGCATTTGCGCTCCGAGGTTGTGCGTGCGCAGGTCACGTTGAGCGTTGGCCCAAATCGTGTGCGCGATATTTTACCAGATGCCCCTGGGATAGGTGCGGTGGCGCTCCCAGAATTGGCGGCGTTGTTTGATGATTTGCCACGAGAGTTTGCCGCTCTTGGGCCGCAACACGCACTCGACCCTGTGAAACCGTCTGGTATGGCGGGGGCCAGCAATGCGTGGGCAGCGGCAAGCAGCCGCAGTGCGACAGGTGCGCCGATACTGGCGAATGATCCGCACCTTGGTTTGTCTGCCCCGTCTATTTGGATGCTGGCACGAATGGATTTCCCTGATGGCGGAATAATTGGCGGTACAATCCCTGGTATTCCCGCGATTTTGTCAGGCCGATCAGAGGCATTGGGTTGGGGCATTACATCCAGCAATTTGGATGATCTGGACGTTTATATCGAACAGATAAACCCAGAAAACCCCGAGGAATATTTGACCCCAAACGGGTTTAAGCCCTTCAAAACACAAGACGTTTTGATCCGTGTTAAAAATCAAGCGCCGCGTACAGTTAAGATGCGTTGGACAGAAAACGGACCTGTTATTCCCGGCGAACATTACGGGCTGCAATCGATCACGCCCCAAGGGCATGTAACCAGCATCCGCTGGGCTGCGTTGGATGCAAATGACCAGTCGATGACAGCTGCGATCAACATGATGCGGGCGAAATCCATTTCGTCGGCGCGTGCGGCGATGGCGTTTTACAAAGCGCCAAGCCAGAACGTGACGCTGGCCGATAAAAACGGTGTGATGCTGCAAATGGTGGGCAAACAGCCGAACCGCAACACTGCACATCGCTCACTCGGGCGGTTTCCGTCACGGGGTTGGGTGAAGGAAAATCGTTGGGATGGGTATCTGCCGTTCGAAGATAATCCAGGCGCGCGTGACCCTGCCAGCGGGATCGTTGCCAACACAAATAACAAGATTACCGACGCGCCGTTTCCGCGCCACGTGAGCCATTCCTGGGGCGATACCTATCGGTATTTGCGCCTGACATCGTTGATGAATGATCGCGAGGTTCACACGCGCGACAGCTTTATTGAGGCGCAGTTGGACACGGGATCTGTTGGCGCGACGGCCTTGTTGCCGTTGGTGGCCAAAGAGTTGTGGTTCACTGGCGAAGCCGCCATCGTGGGCACGTCTGAACGGCAACACCAAGTAGCGTTGGAATTATTGGCGGCGTGGAACGGGCAAATGGACGAGCATATCCCAGAGCCGCTGATTTACGCCGCATGGATGCGCCAGTTGCAGACCCGTTTGATCCGCGATGATCTGGCGAACCTAACTGACCATTTCCCCCGTCCTGACCCTGTGTTTTTGGAACGGGTGTTTCGCAACATCGAGGGCGCAGCCAGTTGGTGTGACATCAAACAATCGACGCGGCCTGAAACCTGTGCAGGTATTGCGCGGATGTCATTGGATGCGGCGATACTGGAACTGACCGAACTTTACGGTGATCGGATCGACAGTTGGCGTTGGGGCGAAGCGCATCAAGCCCATCACGATCACGAGGTGCTGGGTAAAGTGCCGCTGCTGGCGTGGTTTGCCAATATTCGCCAAGACACATCTGGGGGCGATCACACGTTGATGCGCGCGCGCACCAGCGGCACTGGCGTCGCGCCTTACGCAAATGTGCATGCGGCTGGATTTCGATCCGTGATTGATTTTTCAGACCCTGACAGTTCGGTTTATATTATTTCCACCGGTCAGTCGGGGCATTTCTTGTCGCGTCATTACGATGATTTGGCGCAGTTGTGGCGGCGTGGGGAATACATTTTGATGTCCCTTGATCCAGATTTGGCCCGTGGCGGCGCGGTTGGTATTAGCCAGTTAAGCCCCGCAGAGTAACACTGCGCACAGGGTTCAAACGACAAAAGCACGGCGGGTTAGGCCGTGCTTTTGAATTTTTAGCGGTGTGGGCGTGGCCGCCCTGCCCGTTAGAAGTTCAGCGAAATATCGCGGTGATGGGATGAACAACTTGCCATGAACAACGCTTGTTTGCGCGTCAGGCCAGATTGCATCCGCAAACCGAGCGTGCCTTTGATCGCGTTCAGATAGGTTTCCAAACCACCGCGCAGGGATGTTTCAGCCGCATCTCGCCAAACCTTGCCCTTTTCAAAGGCGACAATAGCTTTGTCGTATTCTTTAAGCGCGGCCGCAATATCAGGGGATTTGGATTTCAGCTTACGACGTGCTTTGCCGAGCGCCTTTTTCACATCATCTGTAGCACCAATATTGCCGATGCGTTTTGACAGATCGTAGACCAATTCCTGCGTTTCTTTGGGATCATCCGTTTCAACAGACGCACGCAGGGCGACAAGTTCGCTTTCAAATTCTAGAAATGCTTGCGTTCCGTCCATTGCATCCAGCACTGTTGCGACTGTTTCAAAAGACGCGTCTGCGTTGCGGCGATACAGACTGCGGGCATTGTTTTCTGCTTTGGTCAAGACCGCGAATGTTTTGTGTACACCGTCCCACTCTGCCGGGATTTGGGTGCGAAGATCAGCAATCATAGCTTCTGAATTTGCAATATCTGCCGCCATCGCATCGCGATCTGGGTTGTCTGCAGGCAGACGGCCAAAGTTTTTCTGCACCTCGTCCAGATGTTCTTGTGCGCGGCGGATTTGTTTTTCGATCCGACGGACATAACGCAGTTGCGGGCGATAATCACCAGATTCGGCCTGAACTGCGTTTGCGGCAGCAAATGCGGCTGTTAGCTGTGAAATCGCAGTTTCTGCGCTATTGACGGCTTTGGAAACGGACTTGCCCATTTTCTTAGGCAACACGCTGAAATCTAGTCCTTGAGCCGTTTTTGCAGCACCAAGTGTAGCGCCATTATCTGCTGCCAATTCGCCAGAAACGTAATCTTCCAAGCAGAATTGCAGTTTTGGATTGCGTGGTGGCGGGGATTGATCAGACAGAAAGCTGACGCGGTTTGGCAGGTAGTTCACCAATGGCGGATAGAATCCGACGATGCCAAGCGCAAAGAGTTGAAGGCCGATAAACGCGATTACGCCTTTGTACATGGCGATGGTTTTCACGCTCGCAGGGGCGACGCCACGCAAGTAAAACAGTGCAAAACCAAATGGTGGTGTGAGGAACGACGTTTGGATGTTGAGGCCGATCATAACGCCGAGCCAAACAGCAGTGATGTTTGCACCCGGATCCGCAAGCAGGATTGGCGCGACGATTGGCACAACCACAACTGCAATTTCGATGAAGTCGAGGAAGAAGCCAAGCACGAAGATAACCGTCATCACGATGATGAACTGCATCCAGAAACCGCCCGGAAGGGAGTTAAGAAATTCGCGGACTAAATCCTCGCCGCCAAAGGCGCGGAAGGCTGCGGTAAGCATGGCTGCACCCAAAAGGATGATGAACACCAATGAGGTGGTTTTCGCAGTTTCCAGCATGACGCCTTGGAGGGTGTTTTCCGTTTTAAAGGCACGCCAGCCTGACCAGATAAGTGAGGACATGAGGCCCAAGCTGCCGATCGCGCCAAGCATAATGCCAACTTTATCTTCTGGCGTGGACATTGCTTTGACATTCATTTCGTATTGCGACAGTGCGAAGGTTATTAGCAACAGCGAGCCGATGGCGATGAGCGCGGGGACGTAGGTGGTTCGCACGCCTTCCTTTAATCGGTAACCCGCCATGATGAGCGCACCTGCCGCACCGTTGGCCCCTGCTTGGTTCACTGTGGCGATGCCACCAATGATAGAGCCGAGAACGAGGAAAATGAGCGCGAGGGGTGGGATCAGGGTCATTAAGACGTTGATCCAGAATTTCGTGTTAAAGTCGCCGCTGTATTTAACTGCGGGCGCGGAGGATGGTTTCAACATCGCGAAGATCAGGATGTAGAGCATGTAAAGCGCGACGAGCACGAGGCCTGGAATGAACGCGCCGAGGAACATTTCACCCGCCGAAGTTGAGGCCACATCAAAGATCGACGGCATCGAAAGTTCGCCCGTGGTTTCTTTGTGCAGGGCTTTACGCGCGGAGGCTGCTTGATCCGTTGCCGACGCCAATTGGTCTGCGAGAATGATAAGCACGATGGACGGTGGGATGATTTGGCCGAGGGTACCAGAGGCTGCGATTGTGCCTGATGCCAGTGACGGCGAGTAGTTGTTGCGCAGCATTGCTGGCAGAGAGATGAGGCCCATTGCCACCACGGTTGCGCCAACGATGCCTGTTGTCGCGGCTAAAAGTGCGCCAACGAAAACAACGGAAATGCCAAGGCCGCCCGGGACTGGGCCGAACAGTTGCGCCATTGTGACTAGCAGGTCTTCGGCAATTTTGGAGCGTTGCAACATGATGCCCATAAAGATGAACAGCGGAATGGCAATGAGAGTATCGCGTTCGACCTCCCAGTAGACGCCGCGCAAATTGATCGTGCCTGCCGAGAGCCATTGTGAGGGCCCACCCGTGTGAAAATACGCGTCAGTGCCGCCACCAAACAGGTAGCCAGAGCCAGCTGCGAGGCCGAATGTGAGGATTGCGGCACCTGGGAGTGCGAAGGCAACTGGGTAGCCAGAGCCGAGGGCTGTGGCCATGATAAGAACCAGAATGGCGAGAAAGAGGAGTTCCATAAATCTAGGTCCTTAGTGTGCGATAGAAGCAGGTTTGCGGTGACCAGGTTCATTCCGGAAATCTGCAACTGCTTCTAGAAAATAGCTGGTGAATTGAATCAACATGGTGATTGCGAAAATCGCTAAGAAACCCGCCATTTGGTATTTTACAAACAGACCATTGCCGCCTGATTGGGTGACTTCGAAGTTTAGGATCGGCGAGTTGATCATGGATTGTTTGCCGTTAATCCCAAGCGCGAGGATAATCCAGCAGGTCGATGCGCCAAGGAACAGTGAGCCGACTGCGTTTACAAAACCGCGGGTTTTATCGGTGAAACCTGCGTAGAGAACATCGACACGGACGTGGCCTTCATCAAACAAGGTGTAGGCGGATGCAAACAGGAACAATGCGGCGTACCAGTAGCGCACGAGGTCGCCCATGAACGCTTGTTCGTAGGAGAACACAAAACGAGTGACCACGATGGCGAGTTCAGCGGCAACGATTAGAAGTGCAAGCCATGTGAAACCCAGAGTGCGGGTGAACAGAGCGATGACAAATCCCGTAATAATCAGGGGAATGTGGATTGATCCGCCAACAAAGCGTGCGCTTTTGAGCGAGCTGACCATATCGGGGGAAATTACGCTGCCCCAAAGGTCTTCGACGCGCATGAAGGCGATGCCTGTGTCGACAATGCCGACAAGAAGGACCGACCAGAAACAGGCGCGGATGATGTAGACGTTGAATTTGTGAATGATGTGCGCGTCCCAGCGAAGCGCTACTTGGCGCGTGCTAAAGACGTAGAAAATTCCGAGACCTATTGTGGCGGCGTATACGAGGAGGGGAACCAGTGCAGCGGTGTTACCTTCGGTAATAAAGGTTGTCGCGCGGCCATATTCAAAGCCCACATCAAGTACGTTATTGATCAAATATGCGGCCAAAACGGCCAGCATCGTCCAGCCGACAAGGCGAGCGATGGGCGCAGGAGAGCCGTATTTCTGAACGATGACAGAAGAAGCGTCGGAAGCCATGATATTCCCCGTTGGGTGATTTGCCCGCAAAAACCATGCCTGTGGCTGTCAGAAAGACACCCAAGTCCCAGCAAAGTGTCTGGGGTGGCGAATTTGACATGCGGGGCCAAGAAAGCCCCGCACGAAGTTTTGGTTAGCTAGAGTGGATTACTCTGTGATGCCCAGAACGCGGTTACGCTGGTTCACATATGTGACCTCAAACGCGGCCATAGCAGCACCATATTCACGCAATTTCGCTTGGAAATCGTCGTCAACTTTTGTGGCCAATGCAGAGTGTGCCCGTGTTTCTTCAAACACTTCTACCGCTGCTTCGCCCATAGCGTCCCATACATCGTCGTTGAATGCGCGGACTTGAACGCCCTGCTCTTCTACGAGTTTGTTGAGGTATTCGCCGTTCAGCGCCACTGTTTCTTCGAATTGTGCTGCGTGCTCTTCGTTCGTTGCAGCTTCGATGATTGCGCGTTCCCAATCGGAAAGTGAAGACCACCATTCAGCGTTCATGCCGAATGCCAAACCACCACCTGGCTCGTGCATGCCGCCAGTGTAATAGAATTTGGCAGCTTCATAGAATTTCATAAAGTAGTCATTGTACGGGCCAACCCATTCTGTCGCATCGATCGCGCCAGACACAAGGTTTTCATAGATTTGACCACCTGGCAGAGACACTGTGGATACGCCCAATTTGGACATCACGTTGCCGCCGAGGCCAGGAATACGCATTTTCAGACCTTTGAGGTCTTCTGGGGATTCGATCTCTTTGTTGAACCAACCGCCAGCTTGCGTACCAGTTGCACCACAAGGCAGAGCCTTAAGGCCGAAACCGCCAGATACTTCGTCCCACAACGCTTGACCGCCGCCGAATTTGATCCATGCATTCCATTCAACAGTTGTCATGCCAAACGGCACGGAGGTGAAATATGCAAATGCCGGGTGTTTTCCGACCCAGTAATAATCAGCCGCGATGTAGGCTTGTGAGTTGCCAGAAGCAACTTCGTCAAACGAGTCAAACGCGCCAACGCGTTCGCCAGCAGCAAAGTAGTTTACTTTGAGTGCACCGTTGGACAGTTCTTCTATACGCGCAGCAAGACGCTGTGCTGAAACACCTAGACCCGGGAAATCCCGTGGCCAAGTAGATACGATATTCATTTCTTTGGCGTGGCTTGCTGACACCGCTGGTGTAGCCAAAGCTGCTGCGCCTGCACCAAGTGCGGCACTCGTTAGAAACTTACGACGTTCCATGTATGTATTCTCCCATTTGTTAACAGCGTGTTCGGACAAGCAGTTATGGTGGTTCCCACGTCACCTGCCGAATGCTGAGTGAAGCATGCAATGGAGCGCCTGAATAATGCAACAGATTTTCGAGGCTTGACGGGTAAAGCGTTAGGAAATTTCAAAATGGGGGCAGTATTTGTAAGAATCCGACGGATATTTGCACTTGTATGGCACTTAATTAGGCAAGTCTTGAGGGATTGGTACACAATCGCATACCGCGAAGGAACGCCCTACTCCTATGTTTAACGCTAAACACGCCGCGCAAAACAATAATTTTGCAACAAGATCACAGCGATTCTGGTGCAGATTTACGAATGTTTCAAAAAACACGCCTGAAACGACATTTTCTTGGCGAAAAGCCTTGACCCGCATTTGTGACAGTCATAGTTTGCGCCCATGATGAAAGAACAGACACCAATTCTCGTCCTCGTGACAAGGCGCATGGCGCGGAAACGATAACATTCGTTTCCATACCCGTGCGCAGCCCCCCGAGCGGGGGTTTTTTTATGTCTGTACCGAATTCTAACAACCACTATGTGAAGCTGGAGCAATAAAATGACACGTCAATTAACTGGAGCACAAATAGTCGTTAAAGCCTTGAAGGATCAGGGTGTTGACGTCGTCTTTGGATACCCAGGTGGTGCGGTCCTACCGATCTACGACGAAATTTTTCAGCAAAACGATATCCACCACGTGCTGGTGCGCCACGAACAAGGTGCTACACATGCGGCCGAGGGCTATGCGCGATCCACAGGGAAACCCGGCGTTGTTTTGGTAACCTCTGGTCCGGGTGCGACAAACGCTGTGACCGGTATGACCGACGCGTTGATGGACAGCATTCCGATGATCGTTTTGACGGGGCAAGTGCCAACATTCATGATAGGCAATGATGCGTTCCAAGAAGCCGATACCGTTGGCATTACGCGCCCTTGTACCAAACACAACTGGTTGGTTCGCGATACAAATGATTTGGCGCAAACGATTCACCAAGCGTTTCATGTTGCCACATCTGGTCGTCCTGGCCCTGTTTTGATTGATATCCCCAAGGATGTTCAGTTTGCAAACGGCACCTATGTTGGGCCTGCGAAGGCTGACAAAGGCCACTATGCGCCGCGTGTTAAAGGTGATATGGAAAAAATCACCAAGCTGGTGGATTTGATCGAAAAGGCAAAGATGCCTGTGATCTATTCCGGTGGCGGCGTGATCAATTCTGGCACGGCGGCGTCTATGTTGCTGCGCGAATTTGCCGAGGCGTCTAAGTTTCCTGTGACATCAACCTTGATGGGGTTGGGTGCGTATCCTGCATCTGGTGAGAATTGGCTGGGGATGCTGGGCATGCACGGCACATACGAGGCCAACATGGTGATGCATGGTTGCGATCTGATGATCAACATCGGCGCGCGGTTTGATGATCGTATCACGGGTTTGGTTGAAGCGTTCAGCCCGAAATCCAAGAAAGTTCACATCGATATTGATCCGTCATCCATCAACAAAGTAATCCATGTAGATGTGCCGATCATCGGTGATGTAGCGCATGTTTTAGAAGACATGATGAAGGTTTGGAAAGCGCGCGGTCGTAAGACACAAGGCGATGCAGTTCAAAACTGGTGGGGCCAAATTAACGAATGGCGTGAAGTTGATTGTTTGAAGTTCGAGCAAAAAGGCTCTGTAATTAAACCACAATTTGCGTTGTCGCGTTTGGAAGCAATGACCAAAGACCACGACCGTTATATCACGACCGAAGTGGGCCAACACCAGATGTGGGCGGCGCAGTACCTTGGGTTTAACGATCCGAACCGCTGGATGACTTCGGGTGGTTTGGGTACGATGGGGTATGGTTTTCCTGCATCCATCGGTGTGCAAATGGCGCATCCTGACAGCCTGGTGATTAACGTGGCGGGGGAAGCAAGCTGGTTGATGAATATGCAAGAAATGGGCACCGCGATGCAGTATCGTTTGCCCGTGAAGCAGTTCATTTTGAACAACGAACGCTTGGGAATGGTGCGCCAGTGGCAAGAATTGCTGCACGGCGAGCGGTATTCATCCAGTTGGTCTGAATCCCTGCCTGACTTTGTGAAATTGGCCGAAGCATTTGGTGCCAAGGGTATTCAGTGTTCTGACCCTGCGGATCTGGATGATGCAATCATGGAGATGATCAATCACGACGGCCCTGTTGTGTTTGATTGCGGTGTTGAGAAACACGAGAATTGCTATCCGATGATCCCGTCGGGCAAAGCCCACAATGAAATGTTGATGGGTGACGTTTCAACAGAAGGCGCGATTGAGGCTGCCGGCGCGGTTATGGTTTAATCCACACCCTGCCACCTTGCTCAACAACGGATAAGAATTGGAAGAATAACATGAAGGTTAAAAAAGGCACATCGCGGCGCAGTGCTTATAATTTGCAAAGCGTTTATGGCGACGAGATCGAAACCCACACGCTCGCGGTGATTGTGGACAATGAAGCGGGTGTTTTGGCGCGCGTTATCGGGTTGTTTGCGGGTCGTGGCTACAACATCGAGAGCCTGACAGTCGCAGAGATCGACCACGAGGGTCATCGTTCGCGCATTACGGTTGTCACAACGGGTACGCCTGCGGTGATTGAACAGATCAAGGCGCAATTGGGGCGTTTGGTTCCTGTGCATGAAGTACATGATCTTACGGTTGAAGGCCCGAGTGTTGAGCGTGAATTGGCACTGATCAAAGTGGCTGGAACGGGTGATAAACGTGTCGAAGCGTTGCGCACATCTGAGGTGTTTCGTGCCACTGTCGTGGACAGCACGCTAGAAAGTTTCGTGTTCGAGATCACGGGCGCACCTGAAAAGATTGATGCGTTTGCTGAAATGATGCGGCCCTTGGGGCTTGTGGAAATTGCGCGCACCGGTGTTGCTGCAATTATGCGCGGATCGTAAAAACATTAAATATCAAATTCTTACGCCTCGATATTAACGTATCGGGGCGTTTTTTATTTAATGCAAGTTAGAGCGTCCACGGACCAGAACAATTGAATTTACCCATTCAGAGGCGCGCGCATTCACGACATCAAATACTATTTCTAAACCAGCGTTCAGTCCTGTAACGCCAAACGCATCTAGTGATCTTTTGGTGATAAATACCGCTGGTGCTTCGTCATTTTCATGAACAAACCCATAGCCCCGTGCTGCATCATACCATAACACGCGACCTTGTCTTAGTGCAGGTCTCATTGTCTCCCCCTTAGTCCATCAAATACAGATTTCAGCTCACACTCTGCTTAAAAAGTGCGACCCTAGCGATGGTATTCAAACTGTCTTGAACTTATTTAGGCTAACATAATTGTCCGTCGAGTGCAATTTTTGATTGAATAAGACCAGACTGGCTCAATCAAGATCGAGTAAATGGGTAATCAATGCGCGAAGCGACGCCATCATATTTCGTTTTTGCGGGTACAGAATATTTACATCGGCGGTTGGGAACACGTAATCGGGCAGTATGGGCACCAATGCCCCTTTTTCAAACGCGTCACCCAAAATAAAATCAGGCAGGACTGTTATGCCAAGACCCGCGAGCGCCAATCGTTTGTTGTAGGATCCAGAGTTGGATGAAAACCGACCCGTGATCCGTTTGCGAACCTCTTTGCCGTTATATGTCGTGGCCCAAATGGAACTGGCCGCGCCGTTGTTGTAACGCAAGCAGTCATGCTCGCTCAGTGCTTCAAACGTGGTTGGCGCACCGTGTTTGGCTACGTAATCTGGTGAGGCACAGCATTTAATCGAAGTCGTGCCGAGTTTGCGCGCACACAACCCGCTGTCAGCCAGTTTGCCAATGCGCACGACCGCGTCAAACCCCTCCGAGATCAGATCAACCCGTTTGTCGGATAAATGCAGGATCAGTTCGATATCGGAATGGGCTTGCGTAAAGCTGTCGAGGTACGGCGCGAGGACTTCTTCGGTATAGCTGATCGGCAAAGACAGGCGTAAACGGCCAGAGACTGCGGAATTTGCGCCCTTTGCCGCATCTATCGCGGCATCAATACGGTCCAGAATATCCAGGCAGCTTTCATAATCAGTTTGGCCAAGTTCGGTTGGCACAACGGACCGTGTGGTGCGGTTTACCAGTTGCACGCCAAGGTCTGTTTCCAGATCGGTAATGCGGCGTGAACAGACGGATTTTGCGATACCCAAACGTGCAGCAGCAGCGGTAAAGCCGTTTTCTTCGATCACCGCAATCAAAGTTTTCATTTGGACAATATCCATAGCGCCTCCACATGAAAAAGGCCCCTGCCAATGGCAGAGGCCCCTAAAGTGTTTTAGCAGTTATCAGCTGTTGTCAACGGCACGGCCAGCCATGACACCAACAAGATGGGCGCGGTATTCGGACGAGCCGTGAAGGTCAGCCATCAAACTGCCAGCGTCCGTCGAAACGGCCTCAGCGGCGGCAGCAGACCAATCAGACACAAGTGCGGCTTCCAATGCGACGTGGCGGAAAACGCCATCACTGCCTGCACCCGTTACAGCAACGCGAACGCCGCCTGCTGTTTGGGCTGCCAACACACCAACCATCGCGTAACGAGACGCAGGATTGGGGAATTTAGCATAGGCCGCTTTGGTTGCCTTTGGAAATTTCACGGCTGTGATAATTTCGGTTTCATCTAGGGCAGTTTCAAACATGCCCACGAAAAAATCATCTGCGCTTATCTCGCGTTTATCCGTGACGATTGTTGCCCCAAGACCAAGGCAGGCAGCGGGATAATCGGCAGCGGGATCATTGTTGGCAACGGAGCCGCCAATGGTTCCGCGTGCGCGAACCGCTGGATCACCAATGCCACCTGCAAGGGCTGCGAGCGCGGGGATTGCCGCTGCAACATCAGCCGAGCCAGCCACTTCGGCGTGGGTACAAGATGCGCCGATTGTGACAATATCGCCTGACACGGAAATCCCGCGCATTTCTTCAATCTTTGAAACATCCACCAGATCGGTAGGTGTGGCAAGGCGCTGTTTAATTGTGGGGATCAGGGTTTGACCGCCCGCGAGGTATTTGCCGTCCTCTGCGCTAACCAATTTTGATGTGGCGCTAAGGACCGTATCGGCACGGTGGTAAGTTGTATCATACATAATGTGCTCTCCTTATTCTGCGGCTTGCGCGGCAGATACTTCGTTGATTGCAGCCCATACTTTTGCAGGGGTTGCAGGCATCGAAAGGTTGTTGTTCCCAATGGCGCTGGTGATTGCGTTGATCACCGCAGGGGGTGAACCAATAGCACCCGCTTCGCCGCAGCCCTTCATGCCAAGCGGATTGCCCGGGCATTCAGTGGAGTGATGGCTGACCGTGTAGTTCGGAACATCATCGGCGCGTGGCATGGTGTAATCCATGTACGAGCCTGTAAGAAGTTGGCCATCTTCATCGTAGATTGCCTCTTCTAGCATGGCTTGGCCGATGCCTTGGGCGATGCCGCCGTGGACTTGGCCCTCGACGATCATCGGGTTGATGATTGTGCCAAAGTCATCTGATGCGGTGAATTGCACGATCTCTGTGACGCCAGTTTTTGGATCCACTTCGACTTCGCAGATGTAACAACCCGCTGGGAAGGTAAAGTTGGTTGGATCGTAGAACGCGCCTTCTTTTAGGCCCGGTTCCATGCCTTCTGGCAGATTGTGCGCGGTGTAGGCGGATAGCCCAACCTCGTGCCAACCCATTGCTTTGTCAGTGCCTTTGACTTTGACTTCGCCTCCTTCGATGACAATGTCATCCTCGGATGCTTCGAGCACGTGTGCGGCGATCTTTTTGACCTTGGCTTCGACCTTGTCGAGCGCCTTGGAGATTGCAGACATGCCAACCGCACCAG
>JASJIO010000040.1:0-7854 GCA_037625035.1 Amylibacter sp. | reverse complement strand
CACGGCCACGGGTTTTGTTGGTTAGTTTGGCTTGCAGCCATGCTTCGACGACCGTGTAACATCCGGCGATGCAGAGGCCTGTCATTATGCGCATGACGCGCTTTCAAGTTTAGTTGTGTCCAGCTTGCGTCAGTGAATGCGCCTTTCCTTGCCTGTTTTCGACAAAGGCGCGACGAAATTGATCGTTTTCTAGATTTTACCTAGAATTTGTCCGGCTGGATTGCCCGCGCGATGTGATCGAGCACGGCGTTAACGAATTTTGCTTCCCGCCCATCTGGGAAGAATGATTTAGTTACATCAACATATTCGGAAATAACGACCTTTGGCGGAGTTTTTCCAAGGATCAATTCTGCACCAGCGGCCCGGAACAATGCGCGGATCGTTGGATCAATCCGATCAATTGGCCATTTCTCGACCAAGGCAGCATCTGTCAGTTGGTCGATCTTTGCTTGATTGCGCACCACCGTTGTTAGCAGGGCTTCGAACAGGGCAGTTTTCCCGTCGAACCATTCAACACCGTCTACTTCGGCGCCAAAACGATGTTCTAGAAATTGTGCCTGCACCGCTTCGGCGTCCGTGTCGGAGGCTTCCATCTGGAACAATGCCTGAACGGCATAAAGGCGAGTGGCAGATTTTTTTTGTCTGTTATCGGCAGGTTTCATGCTGTGTTTGTGTCCTTAGAATTCCCTGCCATCAGGATATGTTCGGATGCAGGTTTGAACCCGATCCCTTTAGTTTTCTTTAAAAAACGATGTGTCAGTGCAATAAGATGAAGCGCCGCGTCTGCCGCACCGCCGCCTTTGTTTTGGCCATCACTTTGCGCACGGATTTCAGCTTGGGAGCGATTTTCAACTGTAAGAATGCCGTTGCCGATGCAATTGCCCTCTAGTCCCAGGAGTTGCAATGCGCGACTGGAATCGTTGCAGACCGTTTCATAGTGGGTTGTTTCACCACGGATCACGCAGCCAAGCGCCACAAAACCGTCGAATTGGTTGGATCGCCCCGCAATGCGGATAGCCGTTGGAATTTCCAAAGCGCCCGGGACTTCGACCATTTCAAAGGTTGCGCCACTGGCCGTGATTGCGGCCTGCGCACCAGTAATCAGGTTATCCGCGATGTCTTTGTAATAAGGCGACACGACAATTGCGAGCTTTGGTATTTCGTCCGTAAACACGGGCGGGGTAAGCGTGTGATGTGTTTCAGAGCCAGCCATGTGTTATTCTTTCGTAATTGGGTGGGTGCCGACGATGTTCAAATCATACGCATCAAGGCCAATTATCTGTGGCATCGGGCTGTCAGTTACCAGAATGAAATCACGGATGCCAAGAGACGACATTATTTGAGAGCCAAGCCCAGTATAGCGCAAACGGCGCGGCGTGTCGCCATCTTCTAGTTGTAGTTTTGGATCGAGGTCACGAAACAGGATAACAACGCCACGGCCAGCTTCGGCAATACGGTTCATGGCTTGGGGTAATTTACCCGTTGTGCCAAGGCCAAGAACATCTTCGGCGACGTTAAGGGCATGGGTGCGCACCAACACAGGATCATGGGTGGTAATATCGCCCTTTGTTAGAACGACGTGTTCGGTGTCGTTAGTTTTATCGGCAAACACCCGCATGTCCCATTCGCCACCAAAAGTAGACGTCACGTTGCGTTTGGCCGTTTCTGTCACAAGATTATCGTAGCGCAAACGGTACGCGATCAGATCGGAAATTGTGCCGATTTTCAGATCGTGCTTTTGGGCGAAAGTGATCAAATCGGGCAGGCGGGCCATAGAGCCGTCTTGGTTCATTATTTCGCAAATGACGCCAGATGGGTTTAGCCCTGCAAGGCGCGACACATCAACGGCGGCTTCGGTGTGGCCTGCGCGAACCAGAACACCGCCATCACGTGCGCGCAAAGGAAAGACGTGACCGGGTGTTGCGATGTCTTGCGCGCCTGTTGCGGGATTAATCGCTACTTCGATGGTTTTCGCACGATCATGGGCAGAAATGCCTGTGGTCACACCTTCGTGGGCTTCGATTGAAACGGTAAAGGCCGTTTCGTGGCGCGATGAATTGCTAGCGGCCATCATGGGCAAGCTAAGCGCATCAAGACGTTCATTTTCCAACGTTAAACAGATCAGACCACGCCCATGCGTTGCCATAAAGTTGACCGCCGCTGCATCAGCCATTTGGGCAGGGATCACCAAATCGCCTTCGTTTTCGCGATCTTCGTGATCGACAAGGATGAACATGCGGCCTGCTTTTGCATCCGCAATGATATCTTCAATGGGGGAAATCGCGTTATGAATGTCGTCAGTCATCGAATTACCCGTTCGTCATTTCGCCAAGACGTGCCACATACCGTGCAAGCGTGTCGATTTCCAGATTGATTTGATCGCCCAGTTTCACATTGCCCCAAGTCGTATTCTGCTTGGTGTGCGGGATAAAGTTGATGTCAAAATCTGTATTGTCCACGCCGTTCACGGTCAAAGATGTGCCGTTCAGTGAAACCGACCCTTTTGATGCGATGAATTTTGCCAATTCTTGGGGCGCACGCAGTGTTACACGGGTGCTGTCGCCTTCATCTGCAATCTTGATCACCTCTGCCAGCCCGTCTACGTGGCCCGAAACGATATGCCCACCCAGCTCGTCGCCAACTTTTAGTGCGCGTTCCAAGTTGATAGCGCGACCAATTGTCCATGAATTTAGATTGGTTCTGGACACAGTTTCGGCAGAAATTTCCACATCAAACCAATTATTACCTGCGACTGAACCCATTTCGATAACGGTCAAACAGACGCCTTCACACGCGATAGATGCGCCCAGATCAATGGTTTGGGGGTCGTAAGAGGTTGCAATGCGCGCCCGAAGGTCGCCGCGTTGTTCCAATTCGGCCACTGTGCCAATGTCTGTGATGATACCAGTAAACATCATGTCACCTATTTTTTACTGTCGTTCAATTAGCCTGTGTGTACAAATTGGGCAAGGGCATCTATGACTAAGAATTCAGCGTTTGGCTGTTAATTTGCAGGCCAAGGTAAACGTAAAGAGTGTCTGTAATACGCAAAGATTTGCTTGGTCATGAACCAACCTGCGGAAATTGAGCGATGGATGGGCGAGTTTAGCGATAGTCTTTGCAAAGCGGACCGTCTGACCCAAAGGTCAACGCGATGAGCGAATAAAGCCAAGACAGCAAAAAGTTTCTGTTTTTGCAGGGTCCTCACGGCCCTTTTTTCTATGACCTAAGCAAAGCCATCCAGCAATCAGGTGCGTCGGTTGTCAAAATCGGATTCAACGAAGGGGATCGTTTTTCTGGCGCAATCGCGCGACCTTCGTGGCCTTTACAAAGCCCCATGATCACTGGGGTGAATTTGTCGAAGATTTCATGCGCGATGGCATCACTGACTTGGTTATTTATCGCGACACGCGCCCGTTGCACAAAGCGGCGATTGATGCTGCCAAAGAGCTGGGCATCCGCGTACATCGATTTGAAGAAGGGTATTTGCGCTCCTATTGGTGCACGTACGAACGCGGCGGCGTGAATGGGTATTCCCGTTTGATGAACATGAGCGTTGAACAGATGCGCGAAGGGCTGCAATTCGTAGAAAACGAGCAACCCGAAGCACCTGCGCGATGGGGGGATATGCGCCAACACATCCTTTTGGGCGCGGTGTATCACTGGTAAATTTTGGTGCGCAATAGTCGGTTTAAAAACTACGAAACGCACCGTGATAGCCCCGTTAGTATAATGAGTTTTGGTTACATTTCACGCGGTTGGTGACCCGTCTGATTTACGCGTTTTGAAGGTGGCAAGCCACACAGCGGATCAAACGCAATGGTTTCGTGTACCACCTTAGCCTTTTGCAACTGAGCCATGATGCGTCCATTCGCAGCCATTCGCGGTTTACAGGTATGGCAGAGTTTATTCGTGAATGTGTCGTTGCATTTGCCCAAAAAGCCCCAAAGCACCATCACCTTGTTTTTAAATCCCACCCGCTTGAGGATGACCGTCAGCCACTTTCGCATGTGGCAGCCCAGCTTGCCAAGGAATACGGGCTAGAGGGGCGTGTGCATTTTGTTCGGGGCGGCAAGCTTGCTGAATTGCTGGATTACGCGCGTTCAGTCGTGACGATCAATTCAACGGCGGCGCAACAGGCGTTGTGGCGTGGCCTACCTGTTAAGGCGTTGGGCACAGGTGTTTTCCGCAAGCCAGAATTCACGTCGTAACAGGAACTAGCAGATTTTTTCGCCTACCCCCAAAAGCCAGATTTGTCTGCGTACCGAGATTACCGACAGTTTTTGCTTATGACTTCACAAATCACGGGTGGGTATTATTCGCGCAAGGGGCGGGTGCGGTTGATCCGCAATATTGGGATCCAGTGACAGGCGCACCTTTTCCGATCGAAACAGTTTTGGAACACTTTGCGCAAGGAGGTGTCCAACGCTCTGGGCGTGGCAGTATTAGGTGGTTGGCAAAGGCGCAGGGGCTGTTTGCGAGCTATGCGCATTTGTGGCGTTAACGGCTTCGTTTCCAAAGGCTTAACACGTCGGGACCTAGCTCTGTTACGGCTTCATGTTCAAAACGCGGCGCGTCTTTCAAAGCGGTGATGCCCATGCCCGCAAGGGTTGGGAGACCCTCGGCACCAATCGCAACACCGGCAGAATATAGTGCCAATCGATCCACGCAATTTGCTTTTAAAAGAGATGCTGCAATCTGGCCGCCCCCTTCTACCATTAAACGGGTGATGCCTTGATCTGCTAATTGTTTAAGGACATCGACAATATCCAATCGACCCATTTCATCTGGCTTACAGGGGAAAAGCTGCGCCCCTTTCTCTGCGAGGGCATTTGTATCGGAGCTAATGGCTAAATGGAAAATCCAGAGCTGGATTTGTTTTGAAGATTGCACCAACCGCGAAGAACTCGGCGTGTTTATATGACTATCAAGGACGACCCGAACAGGCGAGCGATCTGCAAGACCCAGATCGCGCACGGAAAGGTCGGGATCATCGGCGATGACCGTATTGCGACCAACAAGAATTGCATCGTGGCGCGCGCGCATTAGATGAACAGAGCGGCGAGCGGTCGGAGCTGTGATCCAACGGCTGTCGCCAGTTTGTGTGGCAATACGCCCGTCAATGCTGCTAGCGAGTTTAAGCGTGACTAAAGGGCGCCCCATTGTTGTTTTTTGAAAAAAACCTTGATGATCGTCGTCAGCTTGCGCCCTTAAAACGCCCTCAACAACTTCAAGACCCGCGGCTCGAAGAATGTCATGTCCTTTGCCACTGACCCGTGGGTCGGGATCGGTAATGGCGGTAACAACGCGTTTCACCCCCGCAGAGATAAGCGCCTCTGCACAGGGACCAGACTTACCGTGATGGGAACACGGTTCTAGCGTAACATAGGCTGTTGCGCCATGTGCCGATGAACCTGCTTGCGCAAGAGCATGAACTTCTGCGTGCGGTCGCCCACCAACTTGTGTCCAGCCACGCCCAACAACGCAATCATTTTTTACGATCACACATCCGACCGCAGGGTTTGGCCACACTTGACCCAGCCCGCGTTGGCCCAAGGTTAGGGCCAATCGCATCCAGCGTTCATCAGTTTCTTTTGGCGTCACTTTTCTTCTTCGCCCGCTTCGGGTGGGCGCAGTTCGCTTACAAATTCTTCGAAGTCGTCAGCCGCTTGGAAGTTTTTGTAAACGCTGGCAAATCGAACATATGCCACAGTGTCGATCCGCGCTAATGTGTCCATAACAATCTCGCCTATTTTGTCCGAATGCACATCGCTTTCGCCCATGCTTTCTAAGCGTCGCACGATGCCTGATATCAATTGATCGACACGTTTGGCTTCGATTGGGCGTTTCTGCATGGCAATCCGGATGGACCTGGCCAGTTTTTCACGATCAAAATCCTCACGCTTGCCGTTCTTTTTAACGACGATCAAATCGCGCAGCTGCACCCGCTCATAAGTCGTGAATCGTCCCCCGCATGAGGGGCAAAATCGCCGCCGCCGTATAGCAACGTGATCTTCAGCTGGACGGCTGTCTTTAACTTGTGTGTCGGTGTTGCCGCAAAACGGACATCTCATGGGCTTGTACCTCAATTTTATTATTATTTTCTTTGAACTATACCAATATTCTAGCCTTTGGGTAGAAAAAACCGCGTTCCGCTAGATGAAGTGTTTGATGCGCGATTTAGTGGGTTTAAGTTGACGGGGTCTAAACCCACTTGTTAGGGACAAAGGGTGGTTTTGAGCGGGCGTAGAATATGTTTGGGAAATTGTTTGATTGGGTTGGTGGCAGGGCGCAACTTCTTGTTGTTGTGTTGGCCTTTGTTGTTTCTGGCAATGTGTTGTTCCAAGCCTACACGCACAAAACGACAGCTCTGCTCGCTTGGAAAGGCGGTGGATTCGGCATGTATACTGAACCCCATGCCGAAGACTGCAGCGTTTGGGTTACGTTTAATGGTACGCAGGGAACCGCGTCTGTTCGTCTTTGGCCAGAAACACCAGAATTCGCTGCGTGGCAAGCAAAGGGCGGGTTGCGCGGAACTGCGTTTTTATCTGGCATGCAAACCGCATCTGATCGGTTTCGGTATTACCCGCGAAAAAAATCTGCGGATGAGGTTATCGATTTTACAGCACGGGTTGTATGGCCCGAAGAAATGGTTGGTGATGTGCGCCCACCCGAAGGTAAGGTATTTAAACGTAATGATATTTCGATAGCCGTTTATGAAAATCGTTATGATGTGAAAACGCAAACGGTGGTTCGAATATCTGTATTTGAACAAAAAGGTGGGGGCAATAACAATGAAATTTCGCGACAATGTCTTGATCTCTCCGATAACACGATTTGTGACAGAGGAACATATTCGCACGCTTCTGATTTTGTTTTCGGCCATTGTTTTTGTGTTTTTTACAACGAAGGATTACATCCCATTTGCGGCGCGGCTGGTTGTTCCGTTCTTACTGCTTTTGTTAATCACAACGACCACGATGGCGCAACGATTTAACCTTTTGTTGTGGATTACGCTTGGCCTTGCGCTGAATGTTGTGATGAATTTTTATGTGATCGCAAACCACGGTTTTGTAATCACTTACATTGGAATCGCATTAATGATTGCCTGTGCGTCTGGTGAGGATGCCTCGAAAAACATCGCGCAGGCATCGGTGCTTTTGATCAGTATTCTGATGGGTTTCGCGCTGATCCAGAAACTCATTTCGCCCCATTAAATGTCGGGGGATCTGATTGGCAGTTATCTGGCCAATGGGTATATGTTCAAAACATTGATTTCGCTAATTGATCCGAATTGGCCCCAGACGGTGCATCAAAACCTAGCTGCACAAACTGCTCTGATGAATGCTGCGCCTGCCATGAACGTGACCATTCCACCGATGATACAAGCACTAGCAATTGTGCTGACTTGGATGGCATTGGCGAGCCAAGTTATCATCGAAGCTTGTGTTTTGCTGCGCAACAAAATGGGCGTTTGGGCACATTACGCGATCATCTTATTTGTGTTGACCATCTATTCTACCCGTAATGAAAACGTATTCTTGTCGTTGAATTTGATCCTTGGATATGCCATCACAGACGAAACCACGAAATCTGTACGTCTGTGGTATGTGATCGGAATCGTCTATTTGATGATCATGGAGGCAATGGGACTACGCCCTGGAATTATTGGTTAAGCACCGATAAATCGGGCTTTGGCCTCGGGGGTAGGCATCATACATGTGTCGCGTTTTCCAAAAAGGGCATACCGGTTTTTTGCTACATGATCATACATCCAATCCTTCAGAGCTTTGGGCAAAACTCTCCCTATGCTAAACATTTTCCATGGCCACCCGATACCACTTAGCAAGGCAA
>JASJIO010000039.1:0-4261 GCA_037625035.1 Amylibacter sp. | reverse complement strand
CCTCGGGCCGCATCAACCTTTTTTGAGCCGCGATACGGAATGGGGCATTGGGTGCACCATAGCCCGCATAACCATCCCGCTGTTGTACAATCTCAAAGAACATACCCCCTGCAAAGGGCCGCGAATAGAACTGAAAGAATGCGCCGTTCGCGTCTTCATCATAAAGGATATTGCGGGATTTCAGGCGCTCTAGCAGATCGTGTTCAATTTCAAACCGAGCGGCAAGATCAGCGTAGTAGTTATCGGACATTGGCAAGGGCTCAAAGCCAAGGGCCTGCATCTTATCGCTCGTGGAGAAGATATCGTCGGTCGCCATTGCGATATGCTGGACGGATGCGCCAAAGCTGTCCGCGATGAAGCTTCCGGCCATAGTGCGATGGGTTTAGCCCCGTTCAGCGTGATCCTAAATGACGCGTCCCCCGTCTGAAGGGCTTGGCTTCGGACCAATCCATCCGGGTCGACGACGTCGAACATAGGCGACTTGCCCATCTCAAAAAAGGGAGGTGTAGAACAGCGACCAACTGAGCATTTCGTCATAGCTCATGGTTTGGGCAAGATGATCAATCCGCTTAATGCCAGCGCCCGTTTGGTTGATAGTCGTTGGCGTAAACTCGACTGACCAGACATCACTTAGCCCACTAGCGTCATCGATGAAGTGCAGAACGCTTCCGCTCAGGCCGCGAATCGCGGGGATATCGAGTTCACCCGCACCAGTCGGCTGACTGAATGCTCTCGTGCCAAGGCTGGCTGCGCGTGCAACAGTTTCTGCCGCATTTGCAACATAAAGCCCTACGTCGCAGACAGTCGTTCCCCGAACAGTATAAGCTGAATTGGCGTGGCCGATTATTTCACGGTTAACGAAGATCCGAATATCACCCTGCGTCCAAAGCGACAATTGTTTGGAAATGTGGTTTCCTGAATGCGTAAACCCCAAGGTTTGCAGCATGGCCTCAAGGGTTGAAGCCTCAACACCACGAGAGGAAAATTCAACAAATGAGACACCATCAACAGTGACCGTGCGGGTAGCTTGGGCAGATTTAGCTTACTCGTTGGCTCTGCGCTCTGGACGTCATCCATCAGGGCGACCAGTGAACGATACCCGTCTGCCGCGATTGACTTGGCTGTCCGCCGCGAAATTGGTCGTTGAAAATCTCCAACGAAATAGGGCCGTCGTAGCCTGTTGCGACAACGGCGCGCATGAAATTGCTTTACAGCGAGATCTCCTTCGCCGGGCATATTGCGGAAGTGTCGGGACCAGTAACGCAAATCCATATCAATCTGTGGTGCGTCGGCCAGTTGGACGAAAAAGATCTTGTCAGCGGGGATGCGACTTATCGTATAGGGGTCAATCTCGCGCGCCAATGTATGGAAGCTGTCAAGGATCAATCCCACGCTTGCATGGTCGGTACGGCGCACAATTTCCCACGCATCGCGGTGATCATTGACATGGGTGCCCCACGCCAGGGCCTCAAACCCGACACGCAGCCCGCGTTTAAGTGCAGACTCTCCCAAAGCATGAAAATCGGCAGCCGCACGGTCAATTCCGCCAAGTGCTTGCGGATGGCATGACGAACAGACCAACACGAGATCAGTTCCGAGTTCCTACATGAGATCAAATTTACGCTCGGCACGATCAAAGGCTTTGGCAGGAAACGGTTCTGGCAATCCCTCAAAGTCTCGGAAGGGTTGAAAGAGTGTGATCTCTAATCCCATCGCACGGATCATATCGTCAACGTCACGCGGGTTGCCGTCGTGGGCGATAAAGTCTTGTTCGAAAATTTCGATACCATCAAACCCAGCGGCGGCGATCGCCTCGAGCTTTTCAGGCAAGTTCCCCGAGATTGAAACGGTCGCGATAGAGGTTTTCATATCTCAATTCCTTCTCGTTTCAGAGCTAGTATTTTATCGGGCTTCTGGGTATCCTGTGCAGCCATGCAACGTGCAGAGCCACAATGACTTGGTCGGCTAAGCAATCATCCAGTGATGATATTAACGGCCTTAACCTCGGTATAGCTGAGCAGTTCGTCCAGACCTTCTTCGCGACCCGTTCCACTGTTTTTGAAACCACCATGTGGGACGTTGCGAAAGTGGGTACCGGTGCCGTTGACCCAAATGTATCCGGCCTCGACCTCTCTGACGAAGCGCATTGCTAGTTCAAGATCACGGGTCCAGATCGACGCGGTCAGTCCATAGTCAACGTCATTGGCCATGCCGATCACTTCGTCAATATCGCGCCATTTCAAAACGGAAAGGACGGGGCCAAAGACCTCTTCTTTTGCGATACGCATATCCATGGTGACGTCGGTAAATACAGTCGGTTCGACCCAGAAGCCTTTGTCGAATTTGGAACCAGTCGGGCGTTTTCCGCCCGCCCTTAAGGTCGCGCCATCTTTTTTGGCAATTTCAATATACTCCATCGTCTTGTCGTATTGCATCTTGCTGTTCATGGGCCCCATGGACGAGGCGCTATCAAGAGGGTCGCCAGCCTTCATTTTGCTGATCCGATCTAGCACCATCGGGAGAACCGTGTCATACACGTCTTCATGTAGCATTAGACGCGATGTTGACCCGCAGGACTGCCCTTGCCACGCAAAGTTCATGCCTCGCACGGCAGCCGCACCCGCCTTATCCAGATCAGCGTCTGGGCAAATGATCATTGGGTTTTTGCCGCCGAGCTCTAGCGACACATGCTTGACTGCGACCTCGGCTGCCGCACGTTGGATTGCCATTCCGGTCCCTGCATGACCGATAAAGGCGATGCGCTTGATCTTTGGATGACGCACAATTGCTTCGCCTGCGGCGGGGCCGCCAGTGACGATGTTGACCACACCTGCTGGCAGCACGTCATTGACGATCTCGCCAAGAACGCAGGCCGAAAGCGGGCTCGTCTCGCAGGGTTTGATGATGATTGTGTTGCCGGGAATGATGGCGCTTGCAAGCCGCGAGGCGGCGAAACCAAAGGGATGGTTGAACGGAATAATACGCCCTACAACACCGTAAGGGGTGCGCAAGGTGAAGTGCAAGCCCGCCGCGGTTGACGGAATTGTCTCGCCTTTCAGCTCCAAACCAAGACCGGCGGCAAGGCGAATACGCTCGACTGCCTTTTCCACGTCAGCCACCATTTTGCCAATGGTATTGCCGGTATCAATGGCTTCGAGGCGGGCGAGTTCTTCAGTGCGGGCCGCGATCGCATCGCCAAGTCGGTTCAAGTAGTTTGCGCGTTCCGCCATATCCAAAGCAGCCCAAGCTGGCTGTGCAGCTTTGGCGACATCGTAGGCCGCCTCGATATCTTCGGCATTGCCTTCTGGGACGCGTCCGATCAGCTCTTCGTTCGCGGGATTGATCGTGTCTCGCCACGCACCGCTGGCACTTTCGGCGAATTTACCGCCAATCAGCATGTGTTTTACGATCAGGTCATCGGTCTTAGTCATACGTGCCGCCTCCTATGCGATGCTGGCTTCCATCATTTTGCGCAGTTCTGGGGTGACTGTTGGGTTTCGGTTAAACCACAGCTTCCAAGCGGGTGGGCCTTGGTGCAATAGCATCCCCAAACCACCAGTTGTTATGTTGCCTCGTGCCCTTGCCGCAGCAAGGAATGGCGTTTCAAGTGGTGTATAGATGATGTCGGCCACAACGGCGTCGGGGGCCAGCGCATCGAGTTTCAAATCAAGTGGGGGCTGGCCGACCATGCCAAGACTGGTAGTGTTCACAACGGTCGCGGCACCATCTAGGGCGGCATGGCGTTGATCCCAAGGCAGAACCGTGATTGGCTTGCCAATATCTTCTGCTAGCTTCTCGGCGCGCTCTGAACTGCGATTGACCAACCGCACTTCCGGAGCGCCCTCAGATAAGAGCGCGTGACAAACCGCGCGTGACCCACCCCCGGCGCCAATCACGGTAGCGGGGCCTGCGTTGCCGCGCCAATTAGGAGCGGATTGTTTGAGGTTCCCCAAGAAGCCGAGCCAGTCGTTGTTGGTGCCCCAAAGCGAGCCGTCTTTGCGGACAACAACACAGCTAATCGCACCGATCTTGCGGGCGACCTCGTCGACCTCATCGATGATTTCCATCGCTTGCAGCTTGTGCGGGATCGTCAGGTTACATCCGGCGAAATTCAAAGCGGGCAGGGCGCGAAGTGCAGCCGGAAGCTGTTCAGGGGGAACTGGAAGGTGGACGTATTTACCTGGCAGGCCGGTCTGGTTGAACCAGTAGTTGTGCATCAAGGGCGACCGTGAATGCATGACAGGCCAGCCCATGACACCGA
>JASJIO010000038.1:0-54452 GCA_037625035.1 Amylibacter sp. | reverse complement strand
AGGCGGGTCGCGTCAATATCCATCAAGGCGATATTGGCGTCTGCCAACGCAGGAAAATGCAGCGCATCACCGATGATATTCTTCATGAAAATCGTCGAACCCGCGCCAATAAGGGCGATCTTTACTGCCATCTCAAACAGTCCTTCGTCTTACTTTACCGCGCCCATCGTCAGGCCCGCAATAAAGTGTTTTTGCATCAGAAAAAACATTGCCACTGGCGGCATCGCAGCCAACAAACTTGCCGCTGAAACCAAATGCCAGTTGTTCACAAATTGCCCATTTAGCGCCCGAATACCAGCGGTAATTGGCTTTGCATCTTCGCCTTGGGTCAACACATTTGCCCAGAAGAAATCGTTCCACACAAAGGTGAAAATCAACACGGCCAAAGCCGCCACCGCAGGGCGCACCAACGGCAGGACAACATACCAGAAAATCTGCCATTCCTTCACGCCTTCAATGCGCGCGGACTCGATCAGATCAAACGGCAACGCCTTGATAAAGTTGCGCATGAAGAGCGTGCAGAACCCAGTTTGAAACGCCGCGTGGAACAGAAACTGTCCCGCGATTGTATCGTATAGACCCGTTTGAACAGACATATCGCGCACGGGAACCATCAGAATTTGAAACGGAATGAAATTTCCCGCCACGAATAGAAAGAACAGCGGCAGCGCAACGCGGAATTTGTAAATCGCCAGCGCGTAACCCGCCAGACACGACAGCGTGACCGATATCGCCACAGTGGGCACGGTGATCAAAACCGAGTTCAACATATAGGTCGCAGCTTCGGATTGAATGAACACGGCGGAATAATTGTCCCAAAGGCGAAACTCGGTTGGGATACCGAATACATTGCCCGAATTGATATCTTTGGCGGATCGAATGGAGGTCATGAAGATTGCCAACAAAGGCAGCAGCCACAGGATCAAAGCAACGGGCAAAAACGCCTGATACCCGAACCGACGCGTTGGCGTTGAATGTTCAATAGGGCGGGGAAACATTAGCGCGCTCCTCTTTCGTCTTGGTACATGCGCCACAAGAAATAGCTGATAAAGACCAACATGATAGCAAACAAAACAGTCGCGATTGCAGACCCATAACCATATCGTTCGCCGTATTCAGAAATCGCAGTTTCAAACATGTAATACGACAACACATTGGTGGAGCCATACGGCCCCCCTTGGGTCATGATCGCGATCATATCAAAGGATCGCAGCGCCCCGATAACCGTCACGACTACCGCGATAAACGTCGCGGGCTTCAACTGTGGCAACACCACATACCACAGCATTTTCCAGCCCTTTGCACCGTCCAAACGCCCTGCCTCGATCTGATCAGCAGCGACATTGTTCAGCCCCGTTAGATACAGGATCATGCAATAGGCCACCTGCGGCCACAGGCCAGCGGCAATAATGCCGTAGGTTGCAAATTTCGCAGACGACAAGATATCGGGTGGCGGGGTGGAACATTTGAACGTCACATTCCCCAGAATATTCGTGGTTTCCTCGCAAAACATGAATTTCCAGATCGACCCGACAACACCGAAATCAGGATTGTAAAACCAGCCAAAAATCAGGCCAACAACAACTTGGGAAATCACAAACGGAAAGAAGAACATGGATTTGTAAAACCGCATGCCCATCACTGTTTGGTTCAAAAACAACGCGATAAACAGGCCGAGCGGAACGGCCAGCATAAACAAGAACAACCACAGCACGTTGTTTTTAAGCGAGGTCCAGAACTTTGGATCCGTCCAAAGCTTGGTATAATTCTCAAGCCCCACCCAAACTGCAGTGGAATTACCATTCACATCATACAACCCGTTCCATTGATAAAACGACAGCGTGATGGATTGAAAAACAGGGATTACCACGTAAATGGCGAAAAATATCAAAGCGGGAATTAGGAAAATCCAAGGGGTAATCGCCAGCTTATTGCGCGACATCCAACTGCCTTTTTGCGCAGTGTTTACGTTTGATGCCGCCATTGGGAACCCTCACCTTTGATGCAAAGTGAAGGCGGCGAGCCAAAGCCCGCCGCCAATCATTTTATTTGTAAACTTCGCCTTGAACGCGGTCCAATTCGACCAGGATTTCGTCCAGCGCAGATGGGTCAATCATAAAGCGTTGAAACCCTTCCATGCCAGCCTTGGCCATCGCAGCAGGGGCGTCACGATCATAAAACTGCGCCAAACCAGCAGCCGTTGAAACGGTTGCAAACCCTTCTTGGATGAACTTGTCGTCCGACACTGTCGACTTAGAGTTCACAGGCAGCTGACCGATTGTTTCGTTCAGCTTTGTTTGCACATCCGCACGTCCAACAAAGGCGAGGAACTTTTTCGCGTCTTCTTTGTTTTTCGCGTTTGCAGGAATGAAAAACGCATCCGCAGGGGCTTCCTCAGCGCGTGGCATGCCAGGGGTGATTTCAGGGAACTGGAAAAAATCAATCTGGTCGTTCGTCAAACCAGCATCTTTGTAGCCACCAACCGAAAAGTTACCCATCACATACATCGCCGCATCACCATTTGCGAAAGGCGCGATTGCATCCTGCCAAGACATCGACGCGTGATTGTCCACAAACCCACACTCATCAATCATCTGTTTCCAGTTCATGAATGTCTGCTTGATACGATCATCGGTGTATTTGATTTTACCCGCTGTCAGATCGTTGTGAACGTCATACCCGTTTGTGCGCAGGTTGATGTAATCAAACACACCAGCCGCCGTCCAAAGGTATTTCGTCCCGATTGTGAACGGCTTCACACCGTTGTCATTCATCACCTTACAAGACGCCATCAATTCAGCCCAAGTCGTCGGCTCTTCAATTTTCAGCAGATCAAAGATGTCTTTGCGATAATAAACGCCCCATTGGTAATACGAATATGGAACGCCCCAGATTTTGCCATCACGGGTCATCGTCGGTTTGATCGCAGCCAAATCTTCGTTGAATCCGTTTTCATCCCAAACATCGTCAACGGCCTCAAACAGGCCTGCGTCTACGAACGGTGCCATGCGGTTGCCCGGGTACCAAGACGTGATGTCAGGCGCATCAGCTGTCAAAAAGTTGCGGATCGCCGTTTTATGCGCTTCGCGGTCGTTGATGTTGACGATGACATTGATGTCAGGGTTTTCCGCCTTGAACATTTCCACCATTTCCTCAAAACCCTTTTTGGGGCCAGGGTTAAGGTCGTCAAAGTTAATGCGTAAGTCGCCAGCCAGCGCGCCAGTCGTCAAGATTGCAGCAGCAGCAACGCCCGCAAGCAGAGTTTTCGTGTGACGGATCATGTGTATCCTCCCAGATATTTTTAGTTCCAAATAGTGAAACTTGGTTTTAACTATTGAAAACTGTGGGACGCGAGCCTAGCCTTGTCAATAGTTTCATAACGAAATCGCCACAAACCGAGAGGGATTTTAAAGCGATGAACAAGCCAGTCGTAAATGATGGAACGGTAGGTAAGGCATTGGAAGTGCTCGACTTAGTGGCGAGCCTTGGCCGCCCCGTTCGCTTTACTGAACTGCTCTCGCTGGCAAAATTCCCCAAAGCCTCGCTTTATCGTTTTTTGCAGACATTAACGAATCAAGGGATGCTGTCTTACGATCCGAAAACCCAATCTTACGCCCCGGGCCTGCGCCTTGTCCGCCTCGCGCACTCCGCTTGGCGGCAATCCTCATTGGCCCCAGTGGCACGCCCCTACCTTGATGAGTTGGCCGAAAAAACTGGCGAAGCGGTGCACCTCGCACAGCTCGATCACGGCCACGTTTTGTTTGTGGATAAACGCAAAGGCACCGATAATATTGACACGCTCGCACAGGCGGGCAAGGTCGCCCCAAGCTATTGCACAGGGGTGGGCAAAGCTATCCTTGCGTTCATGTCCGAGCCTGCGCGAAACCGCGCGCTGCAACAACAAGCATTCCTGAAATACACCCCCGCAACGCACGACAACACCGATGCCCTCGTTCAAGAGCTTAACGAGGTCCGCGCAGACGGCGTTGCTTATGATCGCGAAGAACACGAGGTCGGGATCATCAGCATCGCTGCGCCCATCTTAACGAGCGGCGAAACCGTAATCGGCGCGCTCTCAATCGCGACCTCAACCAGCCGCCACACGCTGGATGCGCTCGACGCTTTCCGCCCCGCCCTGCTCGAAACCGCCACCCAAATCGCGAACGCCGCATCCACGTGGCAGTTCCCCACCCAAAACTGATCAAGGACGATACCCATGACAGGCGTAACGCTTTCCAATGTCATAAAAAAATATGGCCAAACACAGGTTATCCACGGCGTCGACCTTACAATTGAAGACGGCGAGTTTTGCGTCTTTGTCGGCCCTTCAGGCTGCGGGAAATCAACGCTTTTGCGCATGGTCGCGGGCCTAGAAGAAACCACAAGCGGGCAAATTTCGATCGGCGCGCGCGATGTAACCCACACCGATCCCGCCGAACGCGGCGTGGCGATGGTGTTTCAAACCTACGCGCTTTATCCGCACATGACGGTCAAAGAAAACATGGGGTTTGGGCTAAAAATGAACGGCGTGCCCAAGGCAGAAATCGACGAAAAAGTCGGCAAAGCCACGGATATCTTGCAACTCGGCGACTACCTAGATCGCAAACCAGCGGCCCTGTCAGGTGGCCAACGCCAACGCGTCGCCATTGGCCGCGCCATCGTGCGCGGCCCCGAAGTATTCCTGTTCGATGAGCCCCTATCCAACCTAGACGCAGAGCTGCGCGTCGACATGCGCGTCGAAATCGCCCGCCTGCACGGCGAACTTGATGCCACCATGATTTACGTTACCCACGACCAAGTCGAAGCCATGACACTGGCCGATAAAATCGTCGTCCTGCGCGCAGGCCACATCGAACAAGTCGGCGCACCGATGCACCTGTTCGAAGATCCCGACAATAAATTCGTCGCAGGCTTCATCGGCTCCCCCTCGATGAACTTTCTAAACGGCACCGCGTCCGCTGGCTCGGTCACAATCGACGCCACTGCGCAATACATCGCAACAGCAGTCGCCCCCGAAACTGGCACAGTAATCGTCGGCATCCGCCCCCAGCAAATCGCCTTAACCGAAGACGAAAACGGCCCGCTGACAGTGGCGCTAACCGAACAACTCGGCGGGGTTTCCTACACCTACGCCAAGGCGGCCACAGGCGAACGCATCGTCGTGGAAATCCGTGGCTCGGACGCACTGAAGGCAGGAACAAAGGTCGCAATGGCATTCGATCAATCGGACGCCTATTTCTTTGACGCGCAAACAGAACAACGCTTGCGCTAAAAACCATTTGAACCAATTGCGTTTCTGCGGCAAACCTTTGCAAAAGGGAGCCGCCACATGCACGCATTGATCACACAAGACCACATCGACACCTATCAACGCGACGGCGTTGTTTTGATCAAAGGCCTGTTCGCAGATCACGTCGAAACCCTGCGCAAAGGGGTCGAGGTCAACATGTCCGAGCCCGGCCCCTACGGCGCAGAAAACCTCAAAGACAGCGACACGGGTCGCTTTTTCGATGATTACTGCAACTGGACCCGAATTTCTGAGTTTGAACAGGTAATCCGCAATTCCGACGCAGCCGAGGTCGCCGCTGATTTGATGAAATCAAACTCTGTGCAGGTGTTCCACGACCACGTTTTGGTCAAAGAACCTGGCACATCCAAGCCAACACCTTGGCACCAAGACGCGCCCTACTATTTTGTCGAAGGCCAACAAACCGTCAGTTTCTGGTCGCCGCTTGATCCCGTAACAGATGCATCCTTGCGCTGTGTAGCAGGCAGTCATAAATGGGAGAAACAAGTAGTTCCAACACGTTGGCTCAATGAAGATAACTTCTATCCCGCCTCCGATGCCTACATGCCAGTGCCCGATCCAGATGCAGACGGGATGAACGTCACCGAATGGGCGATGGAACCTGGCGATGCGGTTGCGTTCAATTACGGCACCTTGCACGGCGCTCGGGCAAACGTGTCAAACAACCGCCGCCGCGCGTTTTCTTTGCGTCTTGTTGGGGATGATGCGCGCTACGTTGAACGCCCAGGTCCAACATCGCCACCGTTTCCAGGGCACGACATGAAAGCGGGGCAAAAACTGCGCGAAGACTGGTTCCCGACGATATTTAGCCGCTAGGATCGATCCCCAGCCGCCCGTTCCAACCGATCATTGATCGCCAAGCCCAACCCCATCATCGGCACTGGCGAAATTGCGATAGTTTGCCCAATTGCAGCCATCGCATCGGCGCTGTGCAGCACCGCAAACAGATTTGCCGCCGCTTCAGAAACACTGCCCATTTCCGACAGCGAAATATCTGCGCCAGAAACCGCACCAAATCCGATCAAAATCTCGCCATCTTGTTTCGTGGTCGCATTTATCCGAACCGCAGCGTTTGGCGCGTAATGCGATGCCAATTGCCCAGGAGATTGCGGCGTTTCTGGATCACTGGGTCGTAAAATCGGCCCCCGCAAAACCGCTTCTATATCTTCAACGGCAACACCGCCAGCGCCCAGCAAAGCGACCTCAGAACCCACCAACAAAATCGTCGATTCCAACCCAACAGCGCAATCGCCACCTTCAAGAACACCATCAATTCGCCCATTTAATCCAGCTATAACATGCGCAGCCCGCGTCGGGCTTATTCCACCCGATGGATTGGCGGACGGTGCAGCAACAGGCCCGTCAAATGTCGCCAACAACGCCTGCGCACCTTGATGCGCTGGCACACGAATGGCAACCGTTTCCAAACCCGCCGTCACCAAAGACGACAGTCCAGCATCCTTGCGAACAGGCACAACCAAACTCAACGGGCCGGGCCAAAACGCTTTCACCAACTGGCGCGCCAAATCAGAAAATACGCCGTATTTTTCAGCACTTTCCAAATCCGCCACGTGAATAATCAGTGGATTGAACGCAGGGCGTCCCTTGGCGGCATAAATCGCAGCCACCGCCGCTCCGTTTCGCGCATCTGCACCCAAACCATAAACAGTTTCAGTCGCAAACGCCAAAAGCCCACCAACCCGCAATACATTCGCCGCCAAAGCGGTTTCTTCAGGTTGAAAATGACGGGTTTTTTGTGGCATATGACGTGTCGTTTTTGTTGTTGTTACGTGATCACCGCGATAAACAAACGATCAACACAGATTTGGTGTCATTTACCTCAATGCCCCACCAAAGCAAACCCATGACGCATAAGGAAACACAATGCCTTACACCGCCCCGACAGCCGAACACCTCCATTTGCTGCGCAATGTGCTAAATTACAAAGACGTTGCTGCAACAGAACAGTTCGAAGAAGCGGGCGATGAAATGGTGTCTGCGATCCTGTTCGAAGCCGCGAAAATGGCGCAAGACGTGCTTGCCCCCTTGCAACGCCCCGGCGATTTGGAACCAGCACATCTGGAAAACGGCATCGTGCGCACAGCCACGGGTTACGGCGAAGGATACCGCGCCATTGTACAAGGCGGCTGGGTTGGCGCGGCCGCTGATCCAGAACATGGCGGCATGGGATTACCACTAACTGTCACAACATGCGTGGGCGAAATGATGGCCTCTGCCTGCCTGTCACTGTCGCTTAACCCACTGATGACCCAAGGCCAGATCGAAGCCCTTGAAGCACACGGATCGGATGAAATCAAAGCGCTCTATTTACCCAAACTGATTTCGGGCGAATGGACAGGCACAATGAACCTGACCGAACCACAAGCAGGCTCTGATGTCGGCGCGCTACGCTCCAAAGCGATCGAAAATGGCGATGGAACCTATGCTGTTTCAGGCCAGAAAATTTACATCAGCTGGGGCGATCATGATTTTGGCGGCAATGTCTGCCACCTCGTACTTGCCCGCCTGCCAGATGGGGTCGCTGGCACCAAAGGCATCTCGCTTTTTATCGTGCCAAAATTCATTCCAGATGCAAATGGCTACCTTGGTGCCACCAATTCTTTGCGCGTTGTCTCGCTCGAACATAAAATGGGCCTGCACGGCTCCCCGACCGCAGTGATGGAATTTGACGGCGCAACAGGCTGGATGGTTGGCGCGCCAAACGGTGGCATGGCGGCAATGTTTACAATGATGAACAACGCCCGCCTTGGTGTCGGAACCGAAGGGCTCGGCGTCGCCGAAGCGGCCTACCAAAAAGCACTGGAATTTGCGCTGGATCGCAAACAAGGCAAAACACCGGATGAAGGGGGCACAGGCAGCATCGCCGATCACGCTGACGTACGCCGCATGTTGATCACGATGAAGGCCCAAATCGCCGTCGCCCGCGCGATCATCCTCGATACCGCGATCAACACAGACCTTGCAAATGCCACAGGCGACAGCACCTTTAAAACCCGCGCCGCATTCCTAACGCCGATTGCCAAAGCCTTCGGAACCGACACTGGCTCCGAGGTCGCAGACCTAGGTATTCAAGTTCACGGCGGCATGGGTTTTATTGAAGAAACGGGCGCTGCACAATTCGCCCGCGACGTGCGTGTGACCCGCATCTACGAAGGCACAAATGGCATCCAATCAATGGACCTCGTTGCGCGTAAATTGATGGACGGCGGCACGGCTGCCTTTGCAGTTTTGGACGACATCAAAGCAACAGGCGCGAACAACCCGGCGCTTGCGTCAGCCGAAATCGCCCTGCGCCAAGCCACCGAAACACTGTTGGCATCAGAAACACTAAACAGCCGTTTTGCAGGGGCATCCGCCTATCTTCGCGCCTTCGCGTTAACCCTTGGCGGCCACTACCTAACGCGCGGTGCAACAGACGAAAATCGCACCGCGCTCAACGCGTTTTACACCGCACATTTCTTGCCTCAGGTCAGCGCCCTTTGCGCCTCTGCCACCGCAGGCGATGCCCTTCTTTACGCGCTCAACACTGATGCACTGGCTGGATAACCTTTGAAAAACATTCACTTCCCATTTGAAACCCCACCCGCCGAGGGTGAGGCAATCGAAATCGCGCAAGGTATCCTCTGGATCCGCATGCCCCTGCCGTTGAAGCTCGATCACGTCAACATTTACGCACTAGAAGACGGCGATGGTTGGTGCATTATCGACACCGGCTTTCACTCCAAACGCATGATCGAAACCTGGGGGAAAATCCTCGCAGGGCCGCTCGGTGGTAAACCCGTTACCCGCGTTTTGGTCACGCATCACCACCCTGATCACGTTGGCATGGCGGGCTGGTTGCAATCTGTTCACGGGGCCGAACTGGTCACAACGCGCACGGCGTGGTTGTTCGCGCGAATGTTGCTGCTCGATAATCAGAAAACTTCTCCGCCAGAAACCATCGCGTTCTATCAATCCGCTGGCATGGACCCTGCTTTGGTTGAAGAACGCCGCACGCAAAAACCGTTCAACTACGCCGATATTGTCCACCCCATGCCGCTCGGTTTTAAGCGTATTCAACAGGGAGACACGATCAAAATTGGCACGCGCATGTTTGATGTTCACATCGGTAACGGCCACGCGCCTGAACACGCAACGTTGTGGTCGCAGGACGACGACATCGTCATTGCGGGCGATCAAATCATCCCTAGCATTTCCTCGAACCTTGGCGTTTACGCGACCGAACCCGATGCCGATCCCGTCCAGGGTTGGCTCGATGCTTGCGAACATTTTCAAACCTTCGCGAGCGATGAACACTTCGTTTTGCCGGGCCATAAACTCCCGTTTACGGGCCTGCCCGCCCGCTTGCGCCAATTGGTCGATAACCACCACAGCGCGCTTGATCGGTTGTTAAAACACCTTGAAACGCCATCAACCGCCGCAGAATGTTTCCCACCCCTGTTCAAAAGAACGATAGGTTCGAGTGAATATGGCCTCGCGCTGGTTGAATCTATTGGCCATGTGAACCATCTTCACCAACAAGGGAAAATCACCCGCACGCGCAACGATGTGGGCGCATGGGTGTACAAACAGGCCTAGGGGATACCCTGACCGATCCGATCAAAACGACCGCCGAAGCAGCCGAAGCGGCCGCGCTACCTGAACGCTATGCCGTACGCATGGGGCCAAACGGCAGCATCGTACGCGAGAATCAAGTGATCACCCCAAACCCCAACGGGCGGCAATTGGAACAGAAATCACCTGCCGAATGGGCCTATGAGCGCATTGTGATGTACATTCAAAATTCGAAAAAACCCTAAATGGCGATGAAGTCGGCATGGGATACAGAGGCGGCGATGTCGGAACCCTGCGCATTCAGGGCATGGGCTACTTTGCACCAGACCTTATTACCTTTTACGGCGAAGACCCAAACGGCGCTAAAACACAACTAGTTCAACACGTAGCCAATTGAACGTTATGCTTGTCGCGACCCCAAAAGAAAACGAAGCCAAAGAACCAAATCGCATCGGCTTTAAACTGACCGCTGAATTGGACAATCCGAGCACCACGTAACAACCACTTAACAATCGACAAAAGCGCGACAAACTGTCGATTGCATTGACGGCAAAATTCCTGCAAAACCCGACATAACACGGGAAAAGAAAGGGCACATAAAATGGCCAACCACGAACACGGCAAAATGGACACCTCTGCACAAGAAGTTGTTTTTGACGGCTTCATCAAATGGTCGATCCGCATTGGCACTGCATCTATCTGCGTCCTTATTTTTCTAGCTATTTTTAACTCTTAATAAAAACGGGTGCGAAAACCGCGCCTTTGGGTGGGGATCTATGACTTTTTTTCGCGTAATTTTGCTTGTCATCATGGCAACAACTATATCTGCCTGTGGTGGACAATCTGTTTGGGCGCCTGACGAAGCCGTTCAAAAAGCGCGCTACGACATCCCAGAACCTGCTTATTTGGTGCTCAAAACCATGATCAGCAATCGCTCTGGCTCTGGTGGTCACGCTGCCCTGACGATTAACGCCAGCCAAACCGTGATGTACGACCCAGCAGGGCGTTGGACGCATCCTTTAGGCCCGGAACGCAATGATGTTGTGTTTGGCATGTTTCCAAAACTCGAAACCAATTATGATAACTGGCACGCACGCGATACCCATCACGTCGTGAACCAGAAAATCTATGTTTCAGACGCTGTCGCAGAAAAGGCGTTGCGCCTTGCAATGGCTGCGGGCCCATCGCTTGATGCGCAATGTACGCTTAATATTTCTGGCTTGCTGCTCCAACTCGACGGGTTCGCCAACCTAAAGCGGACCTATTTCCCAGCCAAGTTGATGAAAGAATTCGCAAAACTACCAAACGTTCAGACCACCAAAGTTTACGACACCGACACTGTTAATAATTAGCGATTGGCCAATCGGCCTAATTCAGAATTAAAAAACCCGCACCAAGCGAACTGCTTGTGCGGGTTTTTTTGTGTTCATGTGGCCGCTTTTACGACCCTGGCCCAACGGGGAAACAGGGCGCGTTGCGTGCGCGCAACCGTGCGCAGGCCATGTTTGCGTCGGCTTGGTTCAATCCAACGAACCGCGCACGAAACTTTTTGTATCCATTGACCGTCGCGTAATCGATGCGACGCTCTGATCCTTCCAGCGATTGCAACTCGCGCAATGCTGTTTGCAACAGCGCTTTCTCGGCTTGATGACGGTTTGAAAACGCACCTACCTGAACCGCCCAATACCGATTGCCTGCCGTGGATACACGGGTCACAACGCGCAAAGGTTGCTCTTGCGCGGCGGCCGCAGCAATTATTTGCTGCTGTGCATTTGCCACCTTCACAACACCGTTCGCAGTGGCTTGGCGGTTGGCAGCCAAGACTGCTTTTTGAATCGCCTTTAGCTGGCCTTGGGCTATCAGAGTTCCAGTTGCCGTTCCCTTACGAAACTTTGGTCGTGGGCTTTTCTTTACCGCACCAGTTTTCGCAATTCTTATCGTTTTTGCACCAGTACTACCCAAATTAACCGCAGCAGGTTTACGCTCCGCCACGCGGGTTTCTGACCGCTCAAATCCCATATCCAACAACTCTGCCACGCGCGCATTGCGCCACGCGGATGTTTTGCCGCCAAATACCGTTGCGATAACACGCTTTGGCCCACGCTCAGCTGATGCCACAAGATTGAATCCAGCCGCATTCGTGAAACCGGTTTTGATACCGTCAGCACCACGATAGGCGCTTAGCAATTTGCGGTTTGTATTCGCGACGTCACGCACACCCGCATAGGTCGATTTGCGCGAAAACAGATTATAGTAATCTGGGAAATCGTAAAACAGGCGCCGCCCTAGCATTGTCATGTCACGCGCGGTTGAAAGATGGCCAGATTGGGTCAGCCCATGCGCGTTTTTAAAGGTCGAGTTCTTCATACCAAGGGAGCGCGCTGTGCGCGTCATCCGCTTTGCAAACTCCGCTTCGGAGCCAGAAATCGCTTCGCCAAGAGCCGTTGCCGCATCATTTGCAGACTTAACGGCCGCAGCACGGATCAAATACCGCAGCGCAATTTTTTGCCCCTGTCTAAGGCCCAGCTTGCTCGGTGGCTCACTGGCGGCATGACGTGAAATCTTGATCTTCTTGTTGAGGCTAATTTCGCCCCGTTCAATCGCATCAAAGACCACATACAGGGTCATCATTTTGGTTAAAGAAGCGGGATGCAGACGTGCATCCGCGTTACGTGCATGTAAAACCTTGCCAGTTCTTGCGTCCACAACCACCGCTGCATAGGGGGCTGCTTGTGCAAAAGATCCACCAAGGACCACACATAAAATGAAACTTAGGGCATAGAATGCCCGTATTACTGCTACGATTCGCATCGGTTCTCCGACTTCCGTAATTAAAACTGCCTCGTCACCATTTACGGTGTTTTGATTAAATATAAGCTATCACATGCACTTAATTCGCAAAAACCTTTTATTATCAAAGACTAGGACGGTGTCACACCTGCAACACTTCACTAAATGGAGGATTTTCACCCCGACCCAACACAAGATGTTGTGGTTTTACAGGGAATTTCAATCAAAAATTACACAAATTAAGTATAACAAACTTAGGGTCCAACTCAGCATTCCGCCCCTTTTTTCTTTCCTCAGAAACGCTATATAATGGCACTGTATTTACCTAAATTAGACGCTGACAATGCATTCACCACTGACAACTTGTGCGCAAGACGACAATAATGACGCTGGTTCCGACGGCGACACAACTTTGGCAACCAAACCAAAGGAAAAGACCCAACGCCCACCGCTCTATAAAGTTATGCTCCTAAACGATGATTACACGCCGATGGAATTTGTCATCGTAGTGCTTGAACGTTATTTTGGAATTGGCCACGCGGGCGCCGTTGAATTGATGTTGACCGTTCACAAAAAAGGCCTCGCTGTTGTTGGCGTGTTCTCCCACGAAATTGCTGAAACCAAAGTCATGCAAGTGATGGAAGCCGCGCGTCAGCAAGAACATCCGCTGCAATTCACGAAGGAAAAGGAATAGGCGCAACGCGCCGCAATCATGTCCACTCATCCCCGCTTAATGCTACCCTTTGAGGACGGCGCCATGACTCTGCCTGAAGACGGCACAATTTCCATTTTGAACGCGCACGGCACCTATCCAGACCTGCCCACAGACAACATCACCTGTCTTCAAGGGTTCTATCCGTCCCACATCGGGCTGCAAAACGCGGGTTACTTGGTCACGACCCAAAACCCCAGCGCCGCCGATACCGCAATCATCCACATCACCCGATCAAAGGACGAAACCCGCGCCTTGGTCGCACAGGCATTCGAAATACTGCCAGTTGGTGGCCAACTGTTTGTTGATGGATCCAAAACCGACGGCATCGAAAGCCTGCTCAAAGAATCCAAAAAACGCATCTCTGTCCATGGCCAAATATCCAAAGCCCACGGCAAGATATTTTGGCTCTCAAAAGACAGCGACGCAAACCCTTTCGCCGAATGGGCCTCTGCAACCCAACCCAAAAAGAACGCAGATGATTGGTACACATCCGCCGGTGTTTTCTCCTCTGATGGCATTGATCCAGGTTCTGCTGAACTCGTTCCAACATTCGCCAAATCCCTTAAGGGCAAGGTCGCTGACCTTGGCGCAGGCTGGGGCTGGCTTGCCGCACAGGCCCTTGAAACCTGCCCCGCCATCGAGCAAATCGACCTGATCGAGGCCGAACACGCAGCCCTTGAATGCGCCCGTCTGAACGTCACAGACCCACGCGCCAGGTTCCAATGGGCAGACGCCACCAAACCCACAACCAAAAACATCTATGATGCAATCATCATGAACCCGCCGTTCCACATTGGTCGCAAAGCCGACCCATCCTTGGGCCGCGCCTTTATCCACGCCGCTGCGACCCTTTTGAAACCAACAGGTCAAATGTTCCTCGTGGCAAACCGCCAGCTGGCCTATGAAGCAACGTTAGATACGTGTTTCACCCGATGGGAAGTTCTGTCACAAACAGCGCGTTACAAAATCATCCACGCCCGCAAACCCAAACTTTAAAACCTCATTCTGTACGGCACTGTTATAGTCGGGGCAGAATCAGCAAAGGCCACAATCCATGTCTTTTTCGCTCGAAGGAAAAACCGCCATCATCACTGGGGCGGCCAATGGTGTCGGGCTGGAAATAGCCCGGCATTTCTCGGATCACGGCACAAATGTGATGCTGGTTGATATGGACGAGGCCAAACTCCTAACCGAAGCAGAATCGATCGACGGGAACGGCGAAAACGTCCGATATTTCGCAGGCGACTTACGTGAAAAACTAACCATCGCAAACCTTCTGTCAGCAACCATCGACGCGTTTGACGGCATCGACATTCTGATTAACGCCAGCAGACAAGTCCTGCCGTCCAATCCGCTGGATGCCCGCGACGATCACTTCGAAGAATTGTTCCAACAAAACGTGCTTGCTAACCTACGCGTCACACAAGCGGTAGCCAAACGCTTTATCTCGCAGGAACAAAGATCCCCGTCCAAAGGCAGTATCGGCGCGGTTGTGAACCTCAGCTCGATCGCATCAGATCGCACACACGCCGAACTGCTCGCCTATTCCGTTGCCTGCGCTGCCCTTAATCAAATGACCCGCTCCCTTGCCGTTGCCTTCGCCGATCAACGCATCCGCGTGAACGCCATCGCCATCGGATCCGTCATGTCCGCGTCCCTGCAAGCCCGCCTCAAAGACGACCTCGATGTACGGGCTGCAACCCTTGCCGCAACACCCCTTGGGCGCATCGCCGAAGCCCACGAAGTTGTGGAAACCGCACAATTCCTTGCGACAGACGCATCTGGATTTATCACAGGGCAAATCATCACGGTTGACGGCGGGCGTTCCTTGATTGACCCATTAGAAGCCGCTGCGCACTAACGCCGACGCATTTTCAAAATTCGCCGTTCGAATGTGATCCGATGGCACCCTCCCCTTCGTTCAATGGCAGGTCGCAAATCCTGCGGCCTCTGTAGGAGGATTATTTCGATGCAAAAGACACTCACTGCAAGGCTTCTTTGCGCAACACTGGCAACAGGCATGGCATTCGCCGCAGCACACGGCGGTCTGTCCGTAACGGGCAGCGACCAAGATGTTTCCGCAGGCGCAGTCACCGCCGGAAAAATAGTCGCTGGCGAAAATGGCTGGCTCGTTGTTCACCGCACAGATGACAGCGGCAAACCTGGCCCAGTTGTCGGGCATTCTCCGATGAAAATGGGCGAAAACAACAACGTCACCGCGATCCTGACCGAATCTGTGAACAAGGGTGAAAAAATGATACTGATGCTTCACGGCGCAGCAGGCGGCATGAAAACTGGTGTTTTCGAATACACTTTGGGCGCAAAAGAAGAAGGCCCAATCAAAGTGGACGGAAAACTTGTGATGGCGATTGTTACCGCGCAATAATTACGCTTGGCGTGACCCATAAATGGGCGCGCCTAACGCCGCCCTGCCACCCGCTTGGCCGACTGTTTGCCGCCCAACTTGGCCTCGCGCAGGGCCACAAATATTCCAGACCCAGCGATCAAAAGAATACCGATCCACGTTGTCCACACGGGCCATTCCCCCCAAATCAAAATCCCCCAGAACACCGCCAACAACAGCGCGGTATATTCAAACGGTGCAACCAATCCAGCATCCGTGCCACGGTACGCTTGGCTAATCAAATACCCCGCACACGCACTTACGCCGCCAAGGGCCAGCATAATTACACCGTCCCACAACGGCGGCATCACCCACGGGCGCAGGAAAAACTCCAACGCCTCGTTTTCCGATCCAGAAAACCGCCCATTCCCAAGGCTCAACGCCAAAATCCCTGTTACGAGCATAAATGTCAGCTGGATATAAAAAGACATGGTAGACGCGCGCTCGCTCATTCCAGTGTAGCGCGTCATGGTTTGCAGCCCCGCATAGGCCAGTGCTGCAATCGCAGGCAGAAACGCAACAGCGCTAAACCCCGCCCCCGTTGGCTGTACCACAATGATCACGCCAATCAGGCCCATAACAACCGCAATCCAACGCCGAAACCCAACAACTTCACCCAGCACCACCACGGACAATCCCGTGATAAACAAAGGCGCCACAAAGAAAATCGCCGAGGCATCTGCCAAGGGCATCGCCGCAATTCCTGCAAAAAACGCCGAATTCGCAATCACCACACAAACGCCGCGCAAAACATGGATCATCGGACGGCGGGTTTTCAGCGCAGACCAGCCCCCATCCAAAGGCATGATCACCATCAACGTAATCAACAACGCGACAGTCGCACGCACAAATACGATTTCATGCAGTGGATAAGCGCCGCTTAAAAACTTGATCGAAAGATCGTTCAGGGAAAAGAAAACGGTCGCCCCTAGCGCGCACGATATTCCAACAGCTGAACTGCGTTCTGCCCTGACCATGTAACGTCCAGTCTGATTTGAAGAATGCAGAAATTCTGCATCTACGATCAGCTTACGCAGCCTGCCAGCCCAAATCTAGGACAAAAGCGACAAAAAAACCCAGCACAAAGGCCGGGTTTCAAAACGCGATGTAGGTCGCTTATTTTTCGTCGTCGTCCCCGCCGCCTTTTGGCAGGTTGAACAGGCTTTCTGCATCTACGATCGGCTCTTCTTTTTCTACCAGCGCATCGCCCAAAGTGAACGTTTCCAGACCCGCCATGTTCGACGGCATTTTTGGCTCTGTATCCATGTGTAAGGATTGCTCTGTGGAGACCAACTTCAAACGCTCTTCGTCAGAAATTGCAGTGCCATCTTTGGCTGCTTTCGCGGCCGCTTTGGCAACGGCTGCATCCAATTCCAACTGCTTACACAGACCCAGCGCAACAGGATCAATCGGCTGAATGTTGGCAATATTCCAGTGCGTACGATCGCGCATTGCAACGATTGTCGGCTTGGTTGTGCCAACAAGTTTCGAAATCTGACCATCCGTCAGCTCTGGGTGGAATTTAACCAACCACAAAATAGACGCAGGGCGATCTTGGCGCTTGGACAGCGGCGTATAGCGTGGACCACGGCGTTTTTGCTCACCGTCGGCAGCTGGGTTATGTTTCAGCACCAACTTGTGGCGCGGGCTGTTTTGGCCCACGTCAATCTCGTCTTGGGTCAACTGATTGTTGGCAATCGGGTCAAACCCTTTGATGCCTTGGCCAACTTCGCCATCCGCAATGCCGTTCACTTCCAGCTCGTGCAAACCACAGAAATCTGCGATCTGTTTAAAGCTCAGCGTCGTGTTATCAACCAACCAAACTGCGGTGGCCTTAGCCATGATAGGAAGCGCCATGCCCCATTCCTCCAAATAAACCTCTCCCGCGCCGTAAAATCGGTTGCTAGGGCCGTAGCCTTCGCGAATTGCCGTTTCAGGTGGGGAATTCTACGCCTGTATAGACAAGACTACCCTAAAGGAAAAGACCCAATGATACGCATTTTTCTCGCCGCCCTTTTGCTTGGCTCAACAGCATCTGCCGAAGGCGAAAATCCGGGCGAATTTGAATACTACATAATGGCGCTTAGCTGGTCACCAAACTGGTGCGCACTCGAAGGCTATCGCAAAGGCTCGCCGCAATGCGATTCGAACAGTGACCACGGCTGGATTTTACACGGGCTATGGCCACAAAACGAACATCTTTGGCCATCTTACTGCAAAACGAATGAACGCGCACCGTCGCGCGCCATGACCCGCGAAATGGCAGATATCATGGGAACCAAAGGCCTCGCTTGGCACCAATGGAAAAAGCACGGAACCTGCACGGGCCTCTCTTCCAAAGATTATTTCGCCCTATCGCGCAAGGCATACAGCGCAATCAACCGCCCCGCAATTTTGCGCAAACTCAGCAAACCCGTGAAACTACCTGCAAAAATCATCGAAGAAGCGTTTATGTAGGCAAATCCAACCTTGCACGCCAATCAAATCACCATCACCTGCAAACAACGCCACATCCAAGAGGCCCACATTTGCCTCACCAAAGATCTCGAACTGCGCCAATGCGCGTTCCAAAGCTCAGGCGATTGCCGCTTAAAAGACGCCACACTCAACCCCATTCGGTAAGGCGGCTTTAAGGCAGGCTCGGCACAAACTTCACTTAAATGCGCCCTACTCGCGCCCTCATCTTTCGTTAATTTTAATTAACTAAGTATTATTTTGTCGCAATTTTTGGGTCTTAACGAGTGGTGAAATTATGTTGACTTACACGCTGGCACACATTGTGAATGCTCTTCTTTTCGCGGGCATTTTTAGCGCGACCTTCTTTCTAAGCGAAGACGACAAAACCACATCTACCACCACCGCAAGCAGTGACGACGGGTTCCCCGAAGCAGTTGCTGGGGTGCAGGCGATGACCTTTTAACCAGCGATGATCCAGACGGCGCAAACTTTATCGCCGGCGATGGCAACGACAGCATCATTGGCACTGAACAAAACGACACGCTTCAGGCGGGCGCAGGCGACGATACCGACGAAATGAACGGCGGCGATGATCGCGCCCTTGGCAAAGCGGGCAACGACACGTTGGATGGCGGTGCGGGCGAAGACACGCTTTATGGCAGGATCGGCGATGATATCCTCAATGGTGCGCAGGGCGGCATATCTCTTGATTTAGACGGCAATATCGATGCCGCGGACTCCTTATTTGGCGGCGCTGGCGATGATGCATTCCTGTTGGGCGTTGGCGACATAGCCGAAGGCGGCGAAGGCCTTGATACCTTTACCATCGACGATGCTGTTGAAGGCGAAGGCGTCATCACTATCACAGATTTCACACCAGCCAAGGATTTGCTTCAGCTGGAATACACGCCAAATATTGATCCAGGCACGGGCGACGAAATCCCACCCAACATCACCGTGACCAATTTCGCCGATGGCACAGGCGCATCTATTTCGATCAAAGGCGTCGAGGTGGCACAAGTCAAAGGCGCACAAGACCTCTATCCAGCAGACGTTTCACTGATGCCCACCAAACCCGAGCCAAAACAGGTTTTGCCCAGCGCCGACCAAGCAATCGTGCCGAAATCGCAGGTGGAACCCCCGATCCAGCAATAGCCCTTTGTTTGTCCCGTTACGCTCGGTATAAAGGCTACAGTAACTGGAGGCTCAGAGGCATTGAGATGCACACCATCGGCGCGGCGGCAAAACGCACAGACCTGCCCACAAAAACCATCCGCTACTACGCCGACATCGGTCTGGTGGTTCCAGGTGGCCGATCCGACAAAGGCTACCGCCTGTTTGATGATCGCGCCTTGCGCCGCCTAATATTCGTGCGCCGCGCCCGCGCTTTTGGCTTTTCAATTGAAACCTGCCGCACCCTTCTTGCGCTCTACACCGATCAAACCCGATCCTCGGCTGACGTCAAAGCCATCGCACTTGATCACCTCGCTGAAATCGACAAGAAACTCGCAGATCTCCAAACCCTGCGCGATGAACTAACCCACCTCGCCGCCAGTTGCGCAGGCGACAGCCGCGCCGATTGCCCAATCCTCAGCGCAATGGCAGGGGATGGCGTTGAAAGATAGCTGCCAAACCGATGATCATGGGCCTTATTCTACAATAATAACTTGCCCCGTTATCGCCCCCTCAACGCTCTTCGCATACGCCAACCAACATCACTGGATAACACGGTCTTATGGCCATCAAACCACTGCCCATATCTCTCCCTAGAAGCATCCAACAATCCTGGGCTCACAACATTCACCCGCAATCCCGCACGCATATCTATCGCCGCCGCTTTGGTAAAACCAGCCAGCGCACCGTTCGCTGTGGCGGCATTCACACCCATCCGAATTGGATCATGAGCCAGCACTCCACTCGTCAACGTAAACGACCCGCGATCCGAAATCACATTCAACCCAGCAAGCAGCAGATTGATCTGGCCCATGACCTTTTGGCGTAATCCCAGCATAAAACTATCCTGAGTATATTGATCCAACGGCGTAAAAGTGGCGTCACCCGCACAAGAAACGACAGCATCAAAGTTGCCGATTTTTCGATACAGATCACTTACAGCTGTAAAATCCGAAATATCGACCAAATAATCCCCATTGGTGCAACCAACCTTTATAATCTCATGACGTAGGCTCAGCGCATTACAGACCGCTTGGCCAATGTCCCCTGCCGCCCCAACAACGATAACCCTCATGCCTTTTCTCATATAATCTCGTCATATTTTGCTAATTTGCGGTCTAAAATCTCGGAACAGCGATCAAGCTGACCTTGCCGATCCTCGAGACGGTTTTGATGCTTCAGCAACATCGTTTTGCGCTCAACCGCAGTATCGTCTCCAATTTTATAAAGCATCGCGAACGCCCGCATTTCCGACATTGGCATGCCCGTTTCCCGCAACGACGACAACAAAACCAACCAATCCAAATTTACGGTGGTAAATTTTCGATTTCCATCCGCACCACGTTCTACAAATGGGCATAACCCCGATTCCTCATAGTATCTGATCGCAGAAATACTCAGGCCCGTGCGTTCTGATATTTCTGATATTCTCATTTTCTTCAGCCTCCCTTTCGCAATCTTTACAGACCTAAAGTTACTTTAGATCAAGCAAAATTTGCGGCGGCACTTATAAAAACACTCTGGCGTGCATCACCCCTTGCATTCCACTCCCGCCCCAATCATGCAGGACATCGTGAAACATAAACCCAAATCCGCTACGCGAACCATAAAAGATCTTGGCTGGTCGCCGTTCTTTAGCGATCAAATCGACGCCAAAGAAACGCATCTGTTACGTCTGCGCATCGCCACGGTTCATCGCTCCCGTGTCACCGCAGAATCCGAAAACGGTGTGGTGAAAATCAACTTGCCAGCCCGCTCAAAAACAACCGATTTCGCGGTCGGCGATTGGGTTTTGGCAGACCCGCTGGACGACATGTTTGTGCGACGATTGGACAGGCACACCTTACTTGATCGCCACACCGAAGGCGCGACAATCCCGCAACTTATCGCGGCAAACATCGACACGCTGTTCATCGTCACCTCGTGCAACGATGATTTCAATCCAGCACGTCTTGAACGCTACCTCACCCTTGCAAACGAGTCTGGCGCAAATCCCGTCATCGTCTTGACCAAAGCCGATCAAGTCGATGATGCGACACCCTTTCAAGACCAAGCCACCGCGCTTCAACGTGACCTCAGCGTCGTATCTCTCAATGCGAAATCAGACGCCGCAATAATCACGCTCGCACCGTGGTGCGGATCAGGGCAAACCCTCGCCCTTGTCGGCTCCTCTGGGGTTGGGAAATCAACCTTGCTCAACACACTCGCAGGCAAAGAAGTTGGCGAAACAGGCGGCATCCGCGAAGACGATGCTAAAGGGCGCCACACCACCACATCGCGCTCGCTCCACCCGATCAAAGACGGCGGCTTGGTGATCGACACACCTGGCATGCGAACGCTACACATCAGAAATGTTTCAACAGGATTGGACGTGCTGTTCGCAGAAATAACCGAGCTGACCCCGAACTGCCGTTTCCGCGATTGCAGCCACATAAACGAGCCGAAGTGCGCCGTTCAAGCCGCGATCAAAGACGGATCCCTTGATCCCACCCGCGTTGATCGCTGGCGCAAACTGTCAGAAGAAAACCTAGACAACACCCCCGTCGCGACAGGCCCAACAAACAACAAAATCATAAAGTCGCGCGGCAAACGGCGTTAAAGCCACCCCTCAAATCACCAACACAATCTTGCCGATATGCTTGGACGTTTCCATCTTCGCATGAGCCTTCGCGGCCTCGACCAGTGGGAACGTGCTGTCCATCACGGGCGCAATCGTTCCATCAGATAGCATCGGCCAGATTTCCGCCTCCAATTCCCGCGCGATTACTGCCTTGGCTCCGTTACTTTGCGGGCGCAGCGTCGATCCCGTGATCGTCAGGCGTTTCACCATCACTTGGGCAAAGTTCAATTCCGCCACGGGTCCATCCAGAAATGCAATTTGAACAAGTCGCCCATCCAACGCCAACGCTTTGATATTGCGCGGAATATAGTCTCCACCCACCATATCAAGGATCAGATCGGCACCTTTGCCGCCCGTCACCTCACGCATCACGTCAACAAAATCCTCCTCGCGATAGTTGATGGCGCGCTCGGCCCCCAACTCCACGCATTTCGCGCATTTTTCGGCAGAACCCGCCGTTGCAAACACCCGCGCGCCTGCTTTTACAGCTAACTGAATGGCCGTTGTGCCAATGCCAGATGAACCACCATGCACCAAAAACACTTCGCCTGCCTGCAAGCCGCCGCGCATAAACACGTTAGAATACACGGTGAAATACGTCTCACACAGCGCGGCCGCTTGAACCATATCCAAACCCTTGGGAACAGGCAGCGCGTGATCCGCTGGCGTGGTCACGTACTCCGCGTATCCGCCACCGGGCAACAGCGCACAAACCTCATCACCAACTGCCCAGCGCGTTACACCCGCACCAATCGCGGCAACCGTCCCCGAACATTCCAACCCTGGCAAATCAGACGCGCCCTTTGGCGGATCATACGCCCCTGCACGTTGCAATGCATCTGGGCGGTTCACACCCGCCGCCACAACTTTGATCAAAATCTCGCCTTGCCCTGCAACAGGCACATCGCGCACCGCTGGCACCAAAACTTCGGGCCCACCTGGCGTGGAAATCTCTACAATATTCATCTGGCTCATAGCTCAATTCTTTCATATTTCGTGTGGGCAAAATCCCAGTACAATTCGCGCGCGCGTTTGGTCACGGCCCCATAATTGAAATTCCGCTCATCGAGCGCCGTCACAGGCAAAATTTTGCCCGCATTTCCTGTCAGGAAAATCTCATCTGCATCGCGGAAATCCTCAACTTGCAGGCTGACTTCTTCCACCACGTAACCATCTTTGCGCAACAACCCGATCATCCGTCGCCGCGTGACACCATTCAAAAACGTGTTGTTGTGAATAGGCGTGCGCAGCACACCGTCACGCACCAAAAACACGTTCGATGTGGCAGATTCCGCAACATTGTCTTCCAAATCCAACGAAAGCGCATTTTTGAACCCACGCGTTTTGGCCTCAGTAATGATTCGCGCATTATTGGGGTACAAACACGCCGCCTTGGCCGATGTCAGTGCAGATCGCGGATCAGGGCGGCGAAACGGGCTTACCGTGATCGGCATATCGCCTGTTTCTGGCATTGCAATCTGCTCCAGACAAATCGCGAACTGTGTGGTGGCGGGATCGGCCTCCATGATGCCGGGCAAACAATCCACCGACCACATCATCGGGCGCAGATACAAAGCATGATCCGTGCCAAGCCGTTTGATCCCGTCGCGCACCAGCCCTTCAATCTCGGACGCGGTAACAGGCGACGCCATACCCATCGTTTCTGCAGATTTAATCACCCGTTCACAGTGATGTGCCAGATCAGGCGTCACGCCTTCAAACAACCGCGCCCCGTCAAACACCATGTTGCCATGCCACATCGAATGGTCAGCCGCGCCCAAAATAGGCGTGTTTCCATCCACCCACTTGCCATTGAAATAGGTAACCTGTGTGTCGCTCATCGCCATGAAATGTACTCCCGTTTGGGGAACAGTTTCACACTCATCCCTTTGGCGCAATATACCCTGGTAAATCCGACGGCACGTCAGATGTCGGCGCTTTGATATGATCGAGCACACGCCCAGGCCCCGACATAAATGCCTTCACCAACGGGTTATCGCGCATCTTGGCCTTGGCCACCTCGATCTGCATCACATTCTCAATTCGCCGATCCAGAAACGCCCAAGTTTCCGCGAAATCCTCGCTTTCATCCCCGAGCCAGAACAACAAAACACTGGAATAAACACCCGCGAGCGTCGCGCGTTTTGTGTACCAATTCACGTCCGTACTGGTATCCCCCAGCGTCTCCCAGATCAGGCCAACCGTTCCTAAAACCAAGCCAGCGCCCTCGCCCGCATGTTGGGGCAATGCAAACAGGCTCACTCCACGGCGAACCGCCTCGCGCTCTATGGCTTCCAAACGCACCCGCACACCAAACGCCACACGTTCAGAATACCGCATCGCGCCCAGATCGCTCGCGTTCATGGCCGCTACCATCGCAGCGTCCCCAGCCCTGTGATAGGCCACGGCCAAATCCATCCCGCCACGCGGACAGGCTTGCACCGCCAAACCCGCATCTACACCCGAATCTGTTATCGCTGCCTCAAACACAGCATCCGACCAGCCATCAAAAACCACATGCGTTTCAGCCGCTGCCAAAAGGGCCGCACGGGCCTCTTCTACGTGCATTTCCTCAGTCTTTAATGCGCTGCTCATCAGATTTTCCTCTGTTCTTTATCATTTAACTTCAATACCTTACACCCCAAATCCCGTGGTGGCTTTTGCCGCAGGCAGGGAGTTGTGTTTTAAAAGTAAGACGAAACACCTTGCTGGACAACATAGCACACTCTTGCTAAGACGCGACTTCCTGCAATTTCGCAAACTCAAACTTAGAAAGGTGGTGACCCCACATGCAGGTATCGGTTCGTGACAACAATGTCGATCAGGCGCTTCGTGCCCTGAAGAAGAAACTGCAACGTGAAGGCGTTTTTCGTGAAATGAAGCTTCGGCAGCATTACGAAAAACCTTCCGTTAAACGTGCCCGTGAAAAGGCCGAAGCAGTGCGACGCGCGCGTAAGCTCGCTCGCAAGAAACTTCAGCGTGAAGGCATGGTTTAGGTTCGCCTAAACTATACTGATGACCGTTAAATAGGTCTTTTAAACCCCCGAGCATGCTCGGGGGTTTTGCTTTTGTGACAAACGTTTTAGCGTCATCGAAAAAGGCGACAATGAAAATGAACCCACTGCGCTGGATCGGCCAACGACGCACCCACGCCATCGCGGCAGTGGTCATCATCGCGCTGTTCACCCCGCAAATTGGCTTGATGTTGCGCCCCTATGTTACCCACGCAGTGATCGGCTTACTGCTCGTCGCGTTCCTTCGCCTCGATACCAGCGCGGCCAAATCCTACCTCTCCCGCCCCCGCCTCATCATCGCCACAACACTCTGGACCACGCTCGCGGTTCCCGTGCTTTTCGCGCTCACCATCAAACTCCTCGGCTTTGACACCGCAATGCCCAACGTTTTCACAGGCTTCATGCTTCAAGCGATGGCCTCCCCGATGATGGCAGCCCCTGCCATTGCAGCAATCCTCGGCCTTGATGCCACATTGATCCTCATCACCCTGGTCTGCTCCACCGCACTCACGCCACTCACCGCACCAATATTCGCCGCCACACTCCACCTAGATTTATCACTCTCGCCGTTTAATATGGGGGTGAAACTACTGCTAATCCTCGTGGCTTGCGCAATTGGCGGCCTCGGTCTGCGCCGCATCATCACGCCCAAACGCATCGCCTAACACCGCGACAGTTTTGACGGTTTGAACATCTTGATCCTGTTCATCTTCGCATCCGCAGTCATGGCCGACGTAGGTTCAGATTTCCTAACCCGACCCCTGTTCATGCTCACGCTAATTGTGCTGACCTTCGCCGTATCCGCCGTGCTGTTGGTCGTAACCTACACCGTGTTCAGCCGATTGGGCTGCAAATCCACACTCGCGCTTGGGATCATGTCGTCGCAACGAAATATGGGATTAATGCTTGCAGGGGGTGGCGGTACAATTCCAGAAATCACATGGCATTATTTTGCCGCCGCACAATTCCCGATGCATTTTGCGCCGTGGATCCTCAATCGGTTTGCCGGCAAACAGGATTAGGCGTTCCCGCCCTCGCTCGACAACATCCGTGGATCAATGCCAACTTCTTCCATCGCCGCTTTCCATTTACCGCCATGATCGCGTGAAAACACCAGCGCCACTTTTGCATCACACGTCAGCCAGCCATTTTCGCGAATTTCGCCTTCCAATTGGCCCGGTCCCCATCCCGCATACCCAAGCGCAAGCAAACAGCTTTCAGGCCCATGACCTTGCGAAATATCCTCGAGGATATCGAGCGTCGCCGTCATGCCAAATTGGTCGTTCACCTTCAGCGTCGCATCTTGTGTTTCGTAATCCCGAGAATGCAAAACGAACCCGCGACCATGTTCGACAGGGCCGCCGTAATGCACGTTAATCGCCTCAATCGGGCGCTCTGCGGTGATGTCCAGCTGGTCCAGCAAATCGCTGAAACTTAGATCATCTGCGGGTTTATTCACGATCAACCCCATCGCGCCATCATCAGAATGCGCACAAATATAAATGACCGAGCGATCAAATCGCGGATCACCCATCGACGGCATCGCAATCAACAACTTGCCATCTAAATGCTGTGCATCTTTGTCAAAAGACCCCATGAAATATGCCGCTCCCTTGTTTTTAAAAACCCACCCACTGGGCCCACCACTGAGATTGTGTTCTTAACCTGTGATCGCATTTAGTTGCGATTTATTTTAACCCTCTTAAGATGCTGGCGAATGCCGGGGGTTACAACCCCAACACGTACATCGGTACCCGCCCGTCTCTGAAATGTGACTTTTCCTTTGCCCCACAACGCCGTAGTTTACGTTCAACCCAAATGAATGGCGAACCCAATGATCCTCAAACCCTTTTTGCTGTTTTGTCTGGCCCTTGGCGCACCCTTGTTCGCCACCGCACAGGATTACAACATCAAGAACGTCGCGCGCCTCGACATCTTGCCAGGCTACCCGACCGCGAACGGTCACATGATTGCCGCGCGCATTCAACTTCGCCCCGGCTGGAAGACCTATTGGCGATCCCCCGGAGGCAATGGCATCCCGCCCGTTTTCGATTGGTCAGGTTCGAAAAACGTCGGTGCAGTGACATTCCACTGGCCAGAACCTTCGGTTTTTACCGAAAAAAACGTGCAAACCATTGGCTACAAGAAACAGCTGGTTCTTCCCATCGCCATTACCCCGCGCCAAAAAGGCAAGCCGATTAAACTAAAAGGTGAGGTAACATTTGGTGTGTGTGAAGATATTTGTCTTCCGGTAAAAGCACGATTTTCCCTGAACGTAGCTGGTACGGATCAATCCAGCCGCACCGCCATTCGCGCTGCCCTTGCACAAAAACCAAAAACTGCAAAAGCAGCAGGCGTGCGAAATATACGTTGTGAAATCACGCCAACCGAAGACGGCTTTAAACTGCATGCCACGGTAAAAACGCGCAGCGCCTTGCCAAAGCAAACCTTCACAATTTTCGAATTTCAGCATCCAGAGGTTTGGATCGAACAAGAACAAACGCTTGCAAGCGGAACAACCTTAACAGCCAGCGCAAACCTTTATGCCTACGGCAACACGCCCCTGATCCTTGATCGCAGCAAAATCACACTGACCTTGCTAGGGGGCAAACGCTCCATAGAACTGCGCGGTTGCCCGTCTTAACATTTGCTAAATGTATCGCTTACGTCGCCAACACCGTTCAATGGGTGTGGACCAAAAGCATTGTCGCCTTTGTTGCCTTCGATGATCAGCCAATACAGCAAAATTAAGCTCGCAATTGGGATCAACGAAATCAGGATCCACCAACCGCTTTTGCCCACATCGTGAAGGCGGCGGATTGTGACAAACATCATCGGCAGGATCATGGCTAAGTAAAAGATATCAACCTAGATAAAGTTAGCGCCAACCATGCCATCGATAAAACCGAGCACAAGCGCACCAAGGATGAAGAACAGGTAAAAATACCGCTAATCCTAACGCAATGCGCGTCCGTTCCAATCCACGTATTTGCTAAAACATGTTTTAATTGCAGTCGTAAAATTCATTTTTAACTTCCCTTTTTTTAAATTCACCTATAGCCGCGTCAAAGAATCTCTGTAGCGCCTATCAACCTTTTTTCTATTTTAACGAAAAACATCGTTCAATTCGTCCAAATCATCGCCCAACGGATGCGGGCCATAATCGTTGCTACCTTCGTTGCCCTCGATGATCAGCCAATACAGCAAGAAGAATATCCCGATGATCGTAAATGCGATCAACTGCCACCAACCAGAGCGTCCGACATCATGCAAACGCCGCGTGGTCACAAACAGGGTCGGCAGTAATGTTGCCAATGAAAACAGTGTGTCCAAAACTCCCGTGTCGTCAAAACTGGACCCGAACAGAACCATGTTAATGGCCTTCAGAACGAGGCTCGCGACAAAGGTGAAAAGCGTCCACCACCAAAATTCAGACCTCAAAGCACGGCCATGAAAATCAACATATTTTGAGAAACAATTTTTAATTGCTGTTGTGAAAACCATTTTTTAAATCCCTTTTTCGCTTTCGGGATTCTACTGGATCAGCGGGCTGTGATCCACCCTTTTTCCCAATCTTCGGCTCGGTTCGCGCAATGATCCGCGCAATGTTCGTGCGGTGGCTCCACCAGATCAGAACCGCAAATAAAATGGTCAACGCGATGCCGATTGGATAGCCCAGAAAAACACACCAGACCGGCGCAAAGGCCGCACTTATCAACGCCGCAGCAGATGACATCCGCAGCACAATCGCCGCGCCCAGCCAAGTCATGCACGCCGCGAACCCGATGGGAAACGCCAACGCAAGAAGCATGCCAAGAAACGTCGCAACACCTTTGCCGCCCTTAAATTTCAGCCAAATTGGAAATAAATGTCCCAAAAATGCCGCCAATCCCGCAATTTGCGCAGCCGCTTCGCCAAACAGCGCGCGTGCGATCAAAACCGCAATGGCACCCTTGCCTGCATCAAACGCCAGCGTCAGAAACGCCGCCAGTTTGTTGCCCGTTCGCAAAATATTTGTGGCACCAATGTTACCCGACCCAATATCGCGTAAATTGCCCAACCCCATGATCCGCGCAATCACCACCCCAAACGGAATGGACCCCAGCAAATAGCCGCAAACTGCGACCATCAATATTTGCATTACCGTGATATCAATCTCTGGCATAGATTTCTTCCCCGCCTACAAACGTGCGCAAAACTGCGCCCTCCATGCGGCGTTCATCAAACGGCGTATTCTTGCACCGCGATTTCAATTTGAACCGATCCATCACAAACGGTTTGTCAGGATCAAACAACACCAAATCCGCAGGCGCACCCGCAGCCAGACGCCCCGCATCCAACCCCAACAACTGCGCAGGATTATACGACAACGCCTTCCACAGGGTCGCCAAATCCATGAAGCCCGCATGGACCAACGACATCGCCGCTGGCAACAAAGTCTCCAATCCGACCGCCCCGCTCGCCGCTTCTTCAAACGGCAGACGTTTGCTTTCCTCGTCCTGTGGCGTGTGCATCGAGCTGATAATATCAATCATACCAGACGCCACAGCATCCGCCATCGCCACACGATCATCTTCAGGGCGCAACGGCGGTTTCACTTTGAAAAATGTGCGATACCCGTCGATGTCCAGCTCGTTCAGCGTCAAATGATGGATCGAAACACCCGCCGTCACGGGCAACCCAGCCGCCTTGGCACGTTCCAAAACAGGCAGCGAAACCGCCGCCGACAGCTGATCCACATGGTACATCACGCCCGTCATCTCAACCAACGCCATGTCGCGCTCTAACTGTATCCGCTCCGCCATTACCGAAACCGCAGGCAAGCCCAACTTGGTTGCAAACAGCCCCGACGTGGCACAAGCGCCTTGCGACATCACAGGTTCCTGCGCATGGCCAATTACCACCGCGCCCATCATCTTGGCGTAACTTAAACAGCGTCCAAAAATCTTGTTGTTACGGTTCACGAAATCACAATCGGTAAACGCCACTGCGCCCGCATCCATCAAGAACCCGATCTCGGCCATTTCCTTGCCTGCGCGATCCTTGGTCAACGCGGCCATCGCCAGTACATTAACCTTTGAAACATCCGCCGCACGGCGCGCCGCAAACTGCAACGTCTCAGGGCTATCAACCGCAGGCTCGGTATCGGGGCGCACAACCATAGTCGTCACCCCACCAGCCGCCGCAGCCTCTCCGGCTGTGCGAAAACTCTCTTTGTGCCGCTCACCAGGCTCACAAACTTTCACACCAATATCAATTATTCCAGGCGCCAGACACTTGCCCGCGCAATCAATCGCCTCAACCCCTTTGGGCAGGCTCTCCCCGTCCAAGATAATCTGGCTAATCCGCCCGTTTTCAATCACCAAACTTCCCAGAACATCCGTCCCAGCCTCAGGGTCAATAAGCCGCGCATTTGTAAGAAGTAAGCTCATACCATCACCCCAGCAGCAGCACTCGCGCTGCGACGCCCACGAACCAGCAGCTCCATCGCTGCCATCCTTACAGCAACGCCCATCTCAACCTGTTCCTGAATAACCGACCGATTGATGTCATCCGCAATATCCCCATCAATCTCAACGCCTCGGTTCATCGGCCCGGGGTGCATCACAATCGCATCGGGCTTGGCATGCGCGAGTTTCGCCGCCGTCAGCCCCCAACGGTGATAATATTCGCGCGGTGACGGAATAAACGCCCCGTCCATCCGCTCGCGTTGCAGACGCAGCATCATCACCACATCCACACCTTCTAACCCTTCGGCCATATCGTCGAACACCTCGACCCCGAACTGATCAATCCCCGTTGGCAACAGCGTTTTAGGCGCAATCAACCGAATACGGCTCTCCATTTTATTGAGCAAAAAGATATTGCTCCGCGCCACGCGACTGTGCGCAATATCCCCACAAATCGCCACGCTCAAGCGATGCAACCGGCCTTTGGCACGGCGAATGGTCAGCGCGTCCAGCAACGCCTGCGTCGGGTGTTCATGACGTCCATCCCCTGCGTTCAAAACCGCGCAATTCACCTTTTGCGATAACAGCTCAACCGCACCAGAATTGGGATGGCGCACCACCAACAAATCAGGGTTCATCGCGTTCAGCGTCAGCGCCGTATCAATCAGCGTCTCGCCTTTTTTAATCGACGACGCGCCCATCGCCATGTTCATCACATCCGCACCCAACCGCTTGCCCGCAATCTCAAAGCTCGCCTGCGTTCGGGTCGAATTTTCAAAAAACATGTTGATCTGCGTCAGCCCGTTCAGCGTATCAGATCGCTTTTGCGACTGACGGTTCAGCGTCACGTATTGTTCTGCAAGATCAAGGATGGATACGATATCGTCGCGGGACAGATTTTCTATCCCCAAAAGGTGCTTGGCGGTAAACGTCATGGCCGACCCCTATTCTGACTTCACAGCCGTATAAGCCTGTGGACGGTGTCGCGCAAGCCGCTCTCTATTTGATTTCTGCGATTATTGCGCCCTCCTCGCCGCATCTCGCGCAATTGCACGCGTAAATCCCGCTCAACGGGCGATAAAAATCACCTCGACGCGCCACCAATCCAAAACGCCAATTTACGTTGACCATCCCAGCGACTATGTTTGGCATATGGATTCTTTCGCCGCCCTTACCGCCCTTGATTGGCAGATCGAACTCGGCGCAGACGAGGCGATTGCCGACACCCCTATAAATCGCTACGAGCAAGCCGTGAAACCCGCTGCGGGGCCTATCCCCAAAACGGGCCCCACCAGCAACATCAAACCCATCGACATCATGCCCTTGATCCCCAAGGTCGAGGAAGCCGCCGAGGATATCGCCCGAATTTTGGCAGGCCGCTGCACCGACCTCGAAACTTTACGCAATTCACTCGCCACCTTCGATCTGTGTTCCTTGAAAAAAGGCGCACGCAATCTGGTGTTCGCCGATGGCAACCCAGCCGCACGCGTTATGATCATCGGCGATGCCCCAACGCGAGAGGAAGACCAGAACGGCAAATCTTTCGTCGGGCGCACAGGCCAACTGCTCGATAAAATGTTCGCCGCGATCGACATGGATCGTGCGGGAACGGAAAACGGGCCCGAAAACGCGATTTACCTCACCAACGTCATGCCGTGGCGCCCGCCCCAAGACCGCGATCCAACGCCCGAAGAAATCGCCATGATGCTGCCGTTCTTGGAACGCCACATCGCGCTCGCTAATCCCGATATCCTTGTCCCGATGGGCAACATCGCGTGCAAAGCAATCCTCGGCAAAACCGGAATCACCCGCATTCGCGGCCACTGGACCGAGGCGTTTGGCAAACCCACCCTGCCCATGTTCCACCCCGCTGGGGTTCTGCGCGATCCGTTGAAAAAACGCGATTGTTGGACAGACCTTCTGGCGCTTAAGGCTCGATTAAACTCATGAAAATACTCGCATTCTCCGATCTTCACGGCGACAAAGACGCAGCAGCCATGCTCGAAAACTGCCACCAAGTTGACATCCTCATCAGCCATTCGCCCCCCCAAAGGCGTCGCAGACGTCACCTCACAGGGACAAAGCGTCGGCTCCTCGGCTGTCCGCGCTACCACCGAACGCCTAAAACCAAAACTCCTGCTATGCGGCCACATCCACGAAGCATGGGGCCAAAAGGACCTGATCGAAGACACCTCAGTCCACAACCTCGGCCCGACGATAAACTGGTTCGAGGTTTAGATGTCTGACCGCCAATTCATCCCCATCCGCATCGCAATCTTAACCGTGTCCGACACACGGAAACTGGCCGATGACAAATCAGGCCAAACCCTCGTGGATCGCCTCACCGCTGACAATCACATCCTCGCAGATCGTAAAATCCTACCGGACGAGCGCGACCAGATCGCCGCGCAACTTCGCTCATGGTGCGCCGATCCAAACATCGACGCCGTCATTTCCACAGGTGGCACAGGCCTGACAGGGCGCGACATCACAGTCGAGGCCCACCGCGATGTTTACGAGAAAGAAATCGACGCGTTCTCCACCTATTTCACCATGATCTCTGCTGAAAAAATCGGCACATCCGCTATCCAATCACGCGCTTGTGGCGGCGTGGCAAACGGCACCTACCTTTTCGCACTGCCAGGCTCGCCGGGGGCCTGCAAAGACGGGTGGGAAGGTATCTTGCGCAACCAGCTAGACTACCGCCACCTGCCCTGTAATTTTGTCGAAATCATGCCCCGCTTAGACGAGCACCAACGCCGAAAATGAACGACACATTTCACCAACTCGGCGATTGGGCAGACACAGGCGTCCAAGCCTCCTGCGTGATCCTGCGCGACACCCAAGACCGCTTTTTTCTGCAACTTCGCGACAGCGATTCAACAACCTTCGGCTCTGGTCAGTGGGGCATTTTTGGTGGCCGCTTGGAACAGGGCGAAACACCACGCGGCGCGGCCCTGCGCGAGATAAATGAAGAAATCGGCGTCACCCTCACAAATAGCGAAATCACCGCCTTCACAAAATGCCAATCCCCACATGGAACGCGCCTGTACGCCTTCACCACACCACGCGCAATTGCCCCAATCGACATCACGCTTGGCGAAGGCGCTGGCTTTGCATTTTCAACCCGCGATCAGCTCGAATCCATGCCCGTGCTGCCCACCGTCGCCACAATCCTGCATCACTTTTTTGAATTTAACCCAGAAATTCGCTGATTTTCTTTGTTTTTTTACAACGGAATGCTATTTTTAAATTGTACCACCTGCAGATACGCACCACCGATCAAAGGACACAAATGCGCTTTATCACTCGCAGCCTGATGGGCTTAATGCTCATGATGCTCACGCTCGCGCTTCTTGCGCTGGCGGGAAATAGCATCGTTTCGGCCTTTAAAAACAAATCCAGCAGTGGGTTTGGCAATCGCGAAGCCCGCGAACGTGTTTTCACCGTCGAAGTTGTCAAAATCGCGCTTGGTACGCAATTCCCAGAAATCCAAACCTTCGGCGAGGTCGTCTCTGGTCGCACGCTCGAACTGCGCGCCGCGGCCACTGGTGAACTGGTCCAAATGTCCGACAGCTTTCGCGAAGGCGGCCTTGTTAAACAAGGCGAAATCCTATTCCAAACCGACCCCGCAAACGCACAATCTCGCCTGCTAATTTCTGAAAACGAACTGGCCGAGGCCGAGGCAGACCTTGCCGATGCACGCCGAAATCTAACGCTTGCCAAAGATGAGATTACAGCTGCCGAAAACCAATTATCCCTGCGTAAAAAGGCAATGGAACGCCAAGACAGGCTCCGCCAAAGGGGTGTCGGAACCAACGCCGCAATGGAAATCGCAGAGCTAGCAACCTCAAACGCAGAACAAGCATTACTGTCAAAGCGCCTGTCGCTGGCCAACGCCCTCGCCAAAATCGCTCGCGCTGAAACCTTGCTGGGTCGTCGCCAAATCAACGTAGACGAAGCCAGCCGCCTGCTCGCCGACACCACCGTAAAAGCCGAATTTGACGGCGTTCTTTCAGACATTTCCGTCGTTCTGGGCCGCCTCGTCAGCGCAAACGAAAAACTCGGCAGCTTGATCGACCCAACCGCCCTTGAAATCGCTTTCCGCGTTTCAAACGACGAATTTCGCGCCCTTACAGGGGGTGGATTGCAACAAGCCGAAGTGCGTGTTTCCCTTGGCACAGACGCCAGCTTTTCTGGCCAGATTGATCGCGTTTCCGCTGCCGTGGCGCAGGGCAAAACAGGCCGCGAACTTTTCGCGCGTGTTCAAAACGCCGCCACACTGAACATTCAACCGGGTGACTTTGTGTCCGTCGTTGTCCGTGAACCCGCCCTTGAAAACGTCGCAAAAATCCCAGCGATTTCCGCATCCACCAGCGGCGAAGTCCTAATCGTCGGCGATGAAAACAGGCTCGAAAATGCCACCGTCGAAATCCTGCGCAAATCGGGCAACGATTTGATCGTGCGCGCCGACGATATTGAAGGTCGCCAACTGGTTCTTGCCCGCGCCCCACAACTGGGCGAAGGCATTCGCGTAAACCCACGATCCCCGGGCGGCCCTGCGATTGAGGCCAAAAAGATGGTCAAACTTGATGCAGGTCGCCGCGACAAAATCCTGACCGCGCTAAAGGCAAACAAGCGCCTGCCAGAAGCGGTGCGCGACCGTCTGATCAATCAGTTCGAAAAAGACGAAGTTCCCGCCGATGCGCTCGAACGCGTCGAATCTCGCATGGCGGCGCTTGCATCTGGCACAACCACAGACGAGACCGTCGAAATCACCGAGAAACAGCGTGTTGCCATGATCGCTTTCGTGCAAGCAAACGACGCCATGCCCGCCGAAATTAAAACCACCGTGCTCGAGCGGCTCAAGCAAAACCGCATCCCAAAGGCAATGTTCGAGCGGATTTCAAAGCGCATGGGTTCGTAACCAGTGGCGCGAAAACTCCCCTCAGCCGCGGGCGGCATCCTTGGCTATTTCACCCGCCACCGCACCGCTTCAAACCTCTTGCTCGTGCTCATGCTGGTGATTGGCCTCGGCTCCACCACACAAATCCGCTCGCAATTTTTCCCTGATGTCATCATCGACAGCGTCACCGTCAACGTCACGTGGCAAGGCGCTGGCCCCGAAGACGTAGACAACGGCATCGTCGCGGTTCTGGAACCGGCACTTCTCTCGGTTGAAGGTATTGAAAGCTCGCAAAGCACCGCCACCCAAGGGCGGGCGCGCATCTTCCTCGAATTTGAACCAAGTTGGGATATGGCCCGCGCCGCCGATGATGTAAAAGTAGCAGTCGATGCTGTCACCAGCCTGCCCGAAGGGGCAGATGACCCCACCGTTCGGCGCGGCGCTTGGCGCGATCGCGTCACAGACGTGGTTATTTCTGGCCCCGTTTCCCCCGATCAATTGGGCCGTTTCGCCGATGAATTTTCAGCGCGGCTGTTTCGCGCAGGGATCACTCGCACAACAATTCGCGGCGTTTCAGCGCCCGAAATCGTTATCAACGCGCCCGAACTTTCGCTTATTCGTAACGACGTAACGTTGCGCCAAATCGCCGACGCAATTGCAGAAGAGGCTGAGGCCGATCCCGCAGGCGACGTTGCAGGTGGCTCTGCGCGGGTGCGCACAGGCATCGAAAAACGCTCTGCCGATCAGGTGCAGCAAATCGTCGTGCGCTCCAATCCAGATGGTTCCAAATTGCGTGTCGGCGACGTTGCAAACATCATAGTCGAGGGCGTAGACCGCGAACGCAGCTATTACGTTGGCGACAATCCCGCCGTATCAATCCGCGTAGATCGCGCCGATCTCGGTGATGCAATTCGCATGCAAACCCGCGTGCAAAACGTCGCTGATGAAATGCAGCTGATCCTCCCCGAAGGGGTCAAAATTGAACTCATCCGCACCCGCGCCCAATCCATCAGTGACCGCTTAAATATCCTTGTCGATAACGGCCTCATGGGCCTCGGTCTTGTGGTTTTGCTACTGTTTATCTTCTTAAATGCGCGCACCGCTTTCTGGGTCGCGGCTGGCATTCCTGTCGCCATGTTCGCCGCTGTCGCGATCATGTACGCCGCTGGCCTGACCATCAACATGGTCTCGCTTTTCGGCCTGATCATCACCCTTGGCATCGTCGTGGATGACGCCATCGTGGTGGGCGAACACGCCGATTTTCGCGCGCGCCGACTAGGTGAAAGTCCGATCAAAGCCGCCGAAAACGCCGCCATCCGCATGGCCCCCCCAGTGTTTTCCGCCACCATCACCACCGTCATCGCCTTTTTCGCGCTAACTGCGATCGGCGGGCGTTTCGGCTCGCTGATCATCGACATCCCTTTCACTGTGATCGCCGTGCTGATTGCGTCGTTGATCGAATGTTTCATCATCCTGCCAAACCACATGTCCCACGCGCTCACGGCGATCCACGCGAAACGCTGGTACGATTGGCCCTCCACCACCTTTAACAAAGGCTTTGATTGGTTCCGCCACACCGTATTCCGCCGCTTCATCAACTGGGTTTTGGTGTTCCGCTACCCCGTGCTCGCAGGGATCATCGTTTTGCTCGCAAGCCAAGCAGCCCTGTTCATTTCAGGCGATGTGCGCTGGCGGTTCTTTAATGCCCCCGAACGCGCGTCGATTTCTGGCAACATCGCCATGCTTTCGGGTGCAACACGCGATGACACCGTTGAAATGGTACGCGAATTGCAACGGGCCGTGAACGACACCGCCGCAACCTACGAAAAAGAACACGGCATCAACCCCGTGACCTATATTCTGGCCGAAGTCGGCGGCAACACGGGCCGTTCCCTTGCAGGGTCCGACACGAAAGACGTCGATCAGCTCGGCTCCATCGCCGTTGAATTGATCGATGCAGACAGCCGCCCCTACACCAGCTTTGAACTTGTCGCCGCGATCCAAGACAACGTGCGCAAACACCCGCTGCTAGAAACCGTCAGCTTTCGCGGCTGGCGCTCTGGCCCTGGTGGCGACAGCATTGATATCCAGATTTACGGCGCGGACACTGAAACTCTAAAATCCGCATCTCAAGCGCTCAAAGCAGCCGTCGCAGGATTTCCCGAAGTCTCCGCCGTAGAAGACAACCTCGCCTACGACAAAGAAGAACTGATCCTCGAACTCACCCCTCAAGGCCAATCCCTCGGCTTTACCATCGATGCAATTGGCCGCGAACTGCGCTCTCGACTGAACGGGATCGAGGCCGCATCCTTCCCCGTTGGCGTGCGCACCGCAAAAATCACCGTGCGCCTGCCAGAATCCGAACTCGCCGCAGATTTCCTTGATAAAACCCGCCTGCGCACCCCAACAGGAACCTATGTTCCGCTGTCAGATGTCGTCACCGTTGAAACCAAACTGGGCTTTTCAACTGTGCGGCGCGAAAACGGCATCCGGCTTATCTCGGTGACGGGCGACATTTCCGAAGATAACCCTGATCGCGCGAGCTTTGTTGAAGATCAAATTCGCAACGTCATAATGCCCCAAATCGCATCCGACCTTGGCATCGAATTTCGCATGTCAGGCCTTGCCGAACAGGAGGAACAATTCCTCACCGACGCCGCACTTGGCTTTGGCCTTTGCCTGCTCGGCATCTATCTCACGCTTACTTGGATCTTTGCCAGCTGGACCCGCCCTTTGGTCGTTATGGCGGTCATTCCCTTTGGCCTAATCGGCACAATTTACGGCCACTACGTTTGGAGCGTTCCGCTGTCGATATTCTCGGTCGTTGGCCTTATCGGCATGTCGGGCATCATCATCAACGACAGCATCGTGTTGGTCACAACCATCGACGAATACTCAAAATCCCGTGGCCTGTACCCCGCAATTATCGACGCCACCGCCGACAGATTGCGCCCCGTATTGCTCACGACGCTCACAACCGTCTTCGGCCTTACACCGCTACTTTACGAAGGTTCCCGTCAGGCGGAATTCCTCAAACCAACGGTCATCACCTTGTGCTACGGCCTCGGCGTCGGCTTGTTCCTTGTCCTTTTGGTTGTTCCATCACTGGTGGTTGTTCAAAAAGACATCGGCAACTTCTTCACCAGCTATCGGCGCGCCGCGATTGGCCGCCATGGGGCATTTGGCCAACGCCTGATCGTGCTTTTCGCAACGGTTGTATCTCTTGCACTGCTAATCGCAACCATTGGAATCCGTATCGCAACCGACGCCGTCCCCGCTTGGATTTCATCACTAAACATCAGCGCACTCATCAATATGTCAGCGACGATGCAATCCCTCTCAACACTGTTTATCGGCCTAATCCTCACGCTGCTGATCGCGTTCATGTTGGCCGCAATCATCAACCTGCGCACCAAACGCCGCCCCGTTTAATCAGTAGGCTGAACATCTTTCGCTAATCGATATCAAGCGTCGCGCAGCCAAACATTCAGCTCCGCGCGATCCGTCATAAACCCGTTCACAGGATGGTCACGATCCGCCACGCCAATGGAAATACCAGCAAACAACAGTTCCTCGTCAGGTGTGCCGATAAACTCGCTCACAAATTTATGCTGCACAGACCAACATTCCTGCGAACAAGACGCCAAGCCTGCCTCCTCCAGCAACAACGTCACGCTCGCCATGTACCCACCTAAATCAGACCATTGCGCCGCGCCCATATCGCGATCCACATAGACAAATGCCGCCACAGGTGCGCCAAAAAACTGAAAGTTATTTGCGAACCATTTCAACCGCGCCATCTTGTCTTCACGTGGGATTCCCAGTTGCGCATACATGTCTTCACCAACGCCAAATCGCTGCGAGCGATACGGCTCTTTCATCGGTTGCGGATAGACAGGATATTCAGGCGCATCCATCAAACCCTTGGCAGATCGTTCTGCCATTCCCGTCTTAAACGCGGCCATGCGGTCCCCGTGCAACAGATAAACCCGCCACGGCTGCACGTTGCCACCTGATGCCGCACGGCTGGCCTTCACCAACACATCACGCACCCGATCTGCACCCACATCCGTATCCAAAAACGCACGACAAGACCGGCGCTGCGCCACTGCATCTGAAACCTTCATCTGCTCACCTCAACCACTGCATCGCTAATCATTTGCAAACATGCGTCATCACTAAACCGATGATCCGCACCCTTCACAAACGTCAGCCGCAGATCATCACAACTCACGTGCTCAACAATGCGCAACGGCACATCCATCACAACATCCACATCCGCTGTTCCATGCAACAATCGCACTGGAAACGGCAGATCCAATGGGGCCCGCAGCACCAATTGTTCGCGCCCATCCACGATCAGTTTTTGCGTAATCACATAAGGCCCATCGTCATAATCCGACGGCAATTCAACCCGCCCCGTCCGCACCATCTCGTCTTTTTGGGCGTCCGAAAACCCGTTCCACATGCTGTCTTCGGTAAAATCAGGCGCCGCTGCGATCCCAACCAACCCTTTAACCCACTCAGGGCGCGCCCGCGCCACCAGCAGCGACATCCAGCCACCCATGCTAGAGCCAACCAACACCTGCGGCCCGTCCGTCAATTGATCCAAAACCGCCAGCGCATCTGCGGCCCATTCCCCAATGCAACCGTCGGTAAATGCCTCAGATGATTGCCCATGCCCCGAATAATCGAACCGCAAAAACGCCCGTCCCTGCGCCTTCGCCCAATCTTCCAGAAACACAGCCTTTGTGCCGTTCATGTCCGATTTAAACCCGCCCAGAAACACTATCCCCGGCCCCGCGCCCTCGGTTTTGCGATATGCAATGCGCCGCCCGTTTACCTCCAGAAAATCTACCATGTTAAACCTCGCGCCATTGCCCTGGCTCCAAATCATCCAACGTCCAATCGCCCACTGAATAGCGGATCAGCCGCAAACACGGATGCCCCACCGCCGCCGTCATTCGCCGCACTTGGCGATTACGCCCTTCTGTGATCGTGATTTTAAGCCAGTAATCATCCACAGTCTTGCGCGACCGAACTGGCGGATCACGCTGCCACAAATCGGCAGGCTCATCCATGTATTCAGCCTCTGCTGGCCGCGTCATGCCGTCCTTCAGCTCGACCCCGCTGCGCAACGCCGCCAACGCATCCTCATCTGGAATACGCTCCACCATCGCCCAATAGCTTTTCGGCGATTTGAACTTTGGCGAGGCAATGCGGTTCTGCAACTTGCCGTCATCCGTCAAAACCAACAGCCCCTCGCTATCACGATCCAAACGCCCCGCGGCATACACGTCCTTAATGTCGATAAAATCCGCGAGCGAGCGATGCCCCCCTTCCGAGGTAAACTGCGACAGCACATTCATCGGTTTATTGAAAATAATCGTCGTCATATTTTTTTCCTCGAACCTTTTCTTGTCGCCAGATACACCCCAGCCCCCGCAAACACAAACCCGACCCACGCCCACAGCGGCATCGCCTCGCCCAGCGCAAACCAAGCCATCATCGCCGCGACAGGGGGCACCATAAACAGTTGCGCCGATACTTTTGAAACTTCGCCCGCGCGGATCATTGCCAGCAATAACCCCACCGCGATCACCGAATTACCAATCACCAGATACGACAGTGCGCCAATGAACTCCCATGTCCATTGCACGTCTGTCACATCTTCCATCAGCAAAAACGGCAGCAAGCAAATCAGCCCCGCCGAATACCCCACAAGGTTCGCGGTCACAGGATGATGCGACAGCCCGAACCGCTTTTCCCACAGCGTGCCAACAACCATGCCAAACATCCCCAGCGTCGTGAACACATACCCCAATACAGGCGTCGGCCCCACGTTCATCCGCGCCAAAATCACCACGGCCGCCCCAATCAGCGCAAGGATCAACCCGCCCCAATGTGCCAACCCAACATGCTCGCCGGCCCAACGCGGCGCAATCAATGCCACTGCAATGGGTTGCATAGACATGATCAACGCGCTGGTCCCCGCAGGTATCCCGTTCACAAACCCCAGATAATTCAGCCCGAAATACACTGTCTGGATCATCACCCCAACAAACGCGAGATGCCCCCACCCCGCCCGCGTTTTGGGCAGAGGCGGACGGATAAACACAAACAGCACCGCCATGATCAGCACCACAAACCCAAACCGCAGCGCCAACAACGTCATCGGGGGCGCATACTGCAACCCGATCTTGGCCACAGTGTACCCCCCCGCCCACAACAGCAGAAAAATCACAGGGGCTAGGATAAGCCAAAGGGGGCGGTTTTCAGGCATAGGAAATCCAAACAGGAAATGCGTTCAATCAACTAAGATGCCCCATCACGCAAAGTGTCAACGCGCGAACTTGACAGGCCTGCCGATCCCGGCAATCTGGACTCAAATCACCAAAGGCAAGTCGGTCATGCGGATTCTTTTTGTAACCCTTCTGGCAGTTCTTTTGTCACCAATTCTAACCCTTGCCCAATTGGGTTCCGATGTTCCGACTGCTCCCACAATTGCTGCACAAGAAGATTCAGAAACCATCTGCACAAGTGGCGATTTATTGACATGCCAACAGATTACCGAGGGATACCTGCGTGGAGTTGCTCCACTCCCACAGGACTTGGACCAATTGGAACCCTATTTGGAACGAAGCCTCGAACTCTCAGCCGATGGATGTCGAAACGGAAGTGTAGGGCATTGTGATAATCTCATAAGAATGCATCGTTTCGGAGCAAAATTCAGCTCGCTTAAAGACAAATATCAACTTTTCGACTATCTCACTTTTGCTGCACTTGAGTCCGAAAAACAGTGCTTCTCCGGCAGTTTTGATGCCTGCAAAATAGCGTTGGAGGCCTATTTTCGAATAAAAAAAGTTTGCAGGACACAAATATTCCTGTTCGTAAGAGTTTCCACGAAGATGCTCTTTTTGATCAAGGTAACAAGTTGAGGAGGGATCCCGTATCCATTCACAAATCTTGCCAAACAGGTTCAAAATCCAGTTGTGAACAGGTATTTGATCGCTTTCGAACAAGTTTGGAAAGTGAAACGGAAGCAACTCTGCTAGATGCAACAGTTAGATATTGCGAGTCTGCTGATCAAGTCTGGTGTCCACGATTTTTGCTATTAGCGATAGTTCTTGAGGAGTCTGAGCAAACGAAAAATCAGGGGGGAGCAGGTCAAACAGCTTTGTCAGAATGGCATCTCAGAAGCGTGCTATTATGCGAACAATTTTGCAAATGATCAAACTGAGTGGAAACAGTTCTTAGAAAAAGCCTGTTACGGCAGCATTCTTCAAGCGTGCCGCGTTCTTTTCGAAAGGGCTTACAACAACTACTCAAAATCAAACGACGCGAAAGATTTGCAACACGCGTTCAACCTCTTGGCCAAGAGTTGCGATGACTTTGACGATGAATATGCTTGTGTGTTTCGCGAGCACCTGAGCGGCCAATAAAATTGTAGATACATGTAAAGCTCTACCCGTTGCTTGACAGGCAGAACTACCACTGCCAAAACCCACGCCAACATAACCCGCAACCGGGCGCTTCGTAGGCGTCAAAACGATGGAGGAGCCGACACATGGCCAACATTACACTCACCCTTCCCGATGGCGCTAAGCGCGAATATCCTGCTGGAATCACGGGTGCCGAGGTGGCAGCTGACATTTCCAAATCCCTGTACAAATCCGCGTTTTCCTGTTCCGTGAACGGCGAACACCGTGATCTGTCGCGCGCAATCGACGCCGACAGCGATTTCGCCATTCACACCATGAAAGACGACGCCCAAGCGTTGGAACTCATCCGCCACGACTGCGCCCACATCATGGCGCGCGCGGTCCAAGAACTCTGGCCAGACGTCAAAGTTACCATCGGCCCTGTCATCAAAGACGGTTGGTATTACGATTTTGATCGCAAGGAGCCCTTCAGCACAGAAGACCTCGCCACCATCGAGAAAAAGATGCGCGAGATCATCAACAAACGCGATCTCGTGACCACCGAGGTTTGGGATCGTGACCACGCGATCAAATTCTACCAAGACAACAATGAACCCTACAAAGTCGAACTGATCGACGCCATCGCGGGCGACGAACCGCTGCGCATGTATTGGCACGGCGATTGGCAGGATTTGTGCCGTGGCCCGCACCTGCAACACACGGGTCAGGTGCCCGGTGACAGCTTCAAACTTATGTCCGTTGCAGGCGCATATTGGCGTGGCGATTCCAACAACGCCATGCTGCAACGCATCTACGGCGTGGCGTTCAAAAACAAAAACGACCTCAAAGCACACCTTCTGATGCTGGAAGAAGCCGCCAAACGCGACCACCGTAAATTGGGCCGCGAAATGGACCTGTTCCACATGCAAGAAGAGGCCCCGGGCCAAATCTTTTGGCATCCAAACGGCTGGCGCATTTACACGGGCCTACAGGATTACATGCGCCGCATGCAGGATAAAAACGGCTACGTTGAGGTGAACACCCCCCAAGTCGTGGACCGCAAATTGTGGGAAGCCTCTGGCCACTGGGAAAAATACCAAGAGCACATGTTCATCGTTGAGGTAGACGAGGAGCACGCACGGGAAAAAGCCGTGAACGCGCTCAAACCGATGAACTGCCCATGCCACGTTCAAATCTTTAATCAAGGACTGAAATCCTACCGCGACCTGCCTTTGCGCATGGCCGAATTTGGCTCCTGTAACCGCTATGAGCCCTCAGGCGCTTTGCACGGCATCATGCGCGTGCGCGGTTTTACTCAAGACGACGGCCACATCTTTTGCCGCGAAGACCAGATCGAAGAAGAAACCGCGATCTACATCGAGTTCCTGCGCAACGTGTACAAAGACCTCGGCTTTGAAAGCTTCAAGGTCAAATTCTCGGATCGCCCAGAAATGCGCGCAGGCTCAGATGAAGTGTGGGACAAAGCCGAAGAGGCGCTCCTTACAGCCACCCGCAAAGCTGGCGTCGAACCAGAACTGAACTCTGGCGAAGGCGCGTTTTACGGCCCGAAACTGGAATTCGTTCTGACAGACGCGATTGGCCGTGATTGGCAATGCGGCACCCACCAAGTGGATTTCGTCCTGCCCGAACGTCTTGACGCGAACTACATCGCGGAAGATGGCGCGAAACACCGCCCCGTCATGTTGCACCGTGCCACGCTAGGTTCATTCGAACGTTTCATCGGCATCCTCATTGAGTCCCATGCTGGCAAACTGCCGTTCTGGCTCGCACCACGCCAGGTGGTCGTTGCCTCCATCGTGACCGACGCCAATGATTACGTCCACGAGGTCGTCGCGGCCCTAAACGCCAAAGGTATCCGCGCCGAAGCCGACGTTCGCAACGAAAAAATCAACTACAAGGTCCGCGAACACTCCTTAGGCAAAGTCCCCGCGATCCTTGCCATCGGCATGAAAGAGGTCGAGGAGCGCACCGTGTCCGTCCGCCGTTTGGGCCACAAACAAACCAGTGTCCAAGACCTCAACACTGTCGTCACCGACCTCGCATTAGAGGCCACACCACCAGACATGCTCTGATGGGTATCGTACCAACGCTGAAAACAGATCAATTGATCCTGCGCGCCCACACCGCGCAGGATTTCGATGATTGCGCCGCACTTTGGGCCGATCCAGATGTGATCAAACACATCACTGCAAACCCATCTACTCGATCCGAAAGCTGGTCTCGCTTGCTGCGTTACGCGGGCCATTTGACGTTGCTTGGGTACGGGTATTGGGTCGTTACAGATCACGGAAACACCTTATTAGGCGAGGTCGGATTTGCCGATTTCCAACGGGATTTAATCCCCAAAATCCACACACCCGAAGCAGGTTGGGTGCTAGCAACTCACGCGCACGGGCGCGGCATCGCAACCGAAGCCATGAGCGCCGCACATCGCTGGCTCGATCCACAACACTCGGAAACCTGCGCCCTGTTTGATCCAGAACACGCAGTTTCCCACAAGGTCGCGGCGAAACTTGGCTACACAAAATCCCACACAGCCGATTTCTTAGGCCGCCCGACCTTGGTGTTGACCAGAACAACTGTTGCAATTTAGCAAAAATGCAACAGTTTTGTGACTTGCACCACACAATCACGCCCAATTTCTGCCTAATTCTGGGCGCAGCGTTGATTCTGTAAAGCGTCCAAAGCGGCGCATCAGTCACGAGGCAGAACAATGGCATCTCAATTCGACCCACGCGAGCAACGCGCGTCCTCAAAGTGCAGCAATGCACCCGACGCCCAGAAACTACGCACCTCCCAAACCTTACAAGCCAAGGCAGAAATTCCGCAATACGTTAAAGACAGCGCAGAACCCGCGCCACGCATGCAAGCCGTCTTCTCTGGCCTGCAAGCCCGCTTTGGCTAACGCGTGTCAGGCCTGAAACAACCGCCAACCACGCCGCGATTCACGCGCTGACAACAGCGGCTTTCGCGGCACTGCCCTACAGCGATGGATCAGAGCCAGCCATAGTCCGCCAACTCCCCGCGGATGGGGACCTCTCTCTATCCCTTGTGGCGGAAGATGCAGGCGAAATAGTCGGCCACCTCGCCTTTTCACCAGTCACGATCAACGCCATCCCAGATAATTAGTTCGGCCTTGGCCCCCTATCCGTCACCCCGTCAAAACAACGCTCAGGCATCGGCAGCGCCCTCATTCATGCAGGCATAGATTGGCTGCGCACCCAGAATGCCAGCGGATGCGTCCTGCTTGGCGATCCAAACTATTATTCACGCTTTGGCTTTGTCAGTGACGGTAATCTTTCCTATCACGACCTCCCCAAAGAGTTGCTTCAATGGATCGGGTTTAACGGCAACGCCGTCTCTGGTGATTTACGGTACGCCGCGGCCTTTGAACCCTAGGCCCGTATCCCGCCAATCTTATCACGCGCCACCCACGCGCTGACAATGGCCGACATAATCAGCCCCAGCGTGACCGAAACTGCGATTCCCAGCCACACGCCCAGCGTGCCCATTTCGAACACGCGCACGAACAGCCAGATGAACAACAGCACACCAATACCTTGGCGGAAAATCCCGATCCACAGGGTCCAAATCGGCTTTTGTAATGCTTGCAGAAACGAGTTCATCGCAAACAAAACGATATAAACGGGCAGTATAAACCCATCCACCCGCAGATATTGCGCGCCGATCCGTATCACCTCTGGATCATCCGAGAATATCGCCATCAAATAGGGTGCAGCCACCCACAACGCCAACGAGCCCGCAAACATCAAGGCCACGCCAGCCTTGCAACAAAACGCCACCGCCTCGCGCACACGATCGAAATTCTGCGCCCCGTAATTCTGCGCCACAATCGGCAACAACGCCCCTGTCAGCCCAAACCCCGGCAACAAGATCAGCTGTTCGACACGCAAGCCAATGCCGTAGGCGGCCACCGCAGACCCGTTAAATTCTTTCAGGAAATACTGCACCACAAAGCCCGCAATCATCATCACCATCATCGTAAACGCCGTAGGAATCGCCTGTTGCGTGATCTCCCAAATCCACTTGGCACGGGGTGCAAACACCAATTCCTGCGCATCCGCCATGATGTCCGATTTCATCACCTGCATCAAAATATAAATCATCACACCCGTCTGGCTGATCACCGTACTGAGCGCGATCCCGTTAAATCCGATCCCGTCCCACACACCGGGAATCCCGAAAATCAGCAACGGATTAAGCGCAAGGTTCACAAAAAACGCCGCAATCTGCGCGCGCTGCATAGATTTCATATCGCCCTCAGCGCCCAAAATTCCGTTCGCACCAAACGCGACGATAAATCCTGGCACAGCCAACAATAAAATAAAATAATACGCCTCGCCCGCATCGCGGTATGCACCGGGCGCAGAAATAAGCGCCAACAAAGCAGGCCCAACCAAATAGCCCGCGATCCCCAAAATCACCGACGCAATAACCGCGTAACTGATCCCTTGGCACGCAATCCGCTTCGCCTGCCCACCGCGTTTTTCGCCCAGCGCCTTGCCCACCAACGCGCTCATCGCAGAGTTTAAACCGAACCCAAACGCCACCATCACAAAGAAAACCTGAAACGAAACCGCCAGCCCCGCCTGCGCATCCGTCGACAGCATGCCCGCGTAAAACGTATCAACCACGTTATACAGCGTGGTGAAAACCATCCCAATGGCCATCGGAATCGCAAGCGTTTTAAAGTGCCCCGAAATCGGCCCCGTCGTCAGGTCTTGCCCTTTTGCCATGATGGCCTCCTTTATCAATGCAACAGGCGTGACACGTCCAAACCTGTCTGTCACGCCCGAAAGCGACTTGACGCAAACCGCGCACACAGGCATCACGCGCTCATGCTGATATACAAAATATTCCAAACCGATGAATGGGTCGACATGCAGGCCAATGGCGAAACGCAGGGCGCACCGATTGATTTGTCCGATGGTTTTGTGCATTTTTCCACCGCTGCACAGGCGGGCGAAACGGCTGATAAGCACTTCACGGGCGCGACGGGGCTCTGGCTGATTGCCGCTGAAACAGGCAAAATGGCGACCTTGAAATGGGAAACCTCTCGCGGTGGCGCAGAATTTCCACACCTGTTTGAAACGTTCAAAATGGATCACGTTGTCTGGGCCAAAGAATTGCCTCTTGGCGATGACGGCCACATCTTTCCTGATATGTCATGAAACTCACAGAACGCCTCGGGCTCATCGCCCTGTTTCGCCTCGATCCAGAACTCGGTCACACACTGGCGATCAAGGCTCTGCAATCAGGCCTCACCCCCAAACCCGGCCCCGTCACTTCGCCCCGTTTGCGCACAACGCTCGCAGGCCTAGCCCTCCCCAATCCCGTCGGCCTCGCCGCTGGTTTTGATAAAAATGCAACCGCGCTCAAACCGCTCTTGCAAACAGGCTTCGGCTTTATCGAGGCAGGTGCCGCGACGCCCCTTCCCCAGGCAGGTAACGACAAACCCCGCCTGTTCCGCCTGCGTGAAGATCGCGCCTCGATCAACCGTTTCGGCTTTAACAACCAAGGCGCCGTGGCAATCGCTCAGCGCCTCGCCAAACGTCCATCAACAGGCATCGTCGGCCTAAACCTCGGTGCAAATAAAACCGCCATCGACCGCGCCGCCAATTTCGCTTCCGTGCTTAAAACTTGCGGCACGCACATAGATTTCGCCACCGTCAACGTGTCCTCCCCCAACACCGAACGTCTGCGCGATTTACAAGGCAAGGCCGCGCTCTCCGCCCTGCTCGCAGGGGTCATGGACGTACGCGCAACGCTGCCAAAACACATCCCAATCTTCCTGAAAATCGCGCCAGACCTCACCCCGGATGAACTCGCCGATATCGCAGATGTTGCGCGCACCTCAAACCTCGACGCCATTATCACGACGAACACAACCTTGTCACGCGACGGGTTAACCAGCCTTGATCGCGGCGAAATGGGCGGCCTCGCTGGCCAGCCCCTGTTCGAAAAATCCACCCACATCCTTGCACAACTGCACTCACTCACAAACGGCGAAATCCCTTTGATCGGTGTTGGTGGTATTGGATCGGCCGCGCAAGCCTACGCCAAAATTCGCGCAGGGGCGTCTGCCGTGCAACTCTACACCGCGCTCGTTTACGGAGGCCTCTCGCTCGCCGCAGATATCGCAACAGGCCTCGACAAATTGCTCGAACGCGACGGCTTTAGATCCGTTGCCGATGCCGTGGGAACAGACAAAGATCGCTGGCTCAACCAGCGCTAGTCAGCGAGGCTCCAATGCCCAAACTCGTCGCGCACAGGCGGCTCACCCGACCCCCCTATCCCGACGTACCCGCTTCTATCAACCAACGCGCCCTCAACCACCTGCAACTCCAACATAGTATAGGGCCGCTTCCACAACCATTCGCGGTGCGCCACATCTTCCAGCCCATCACCGGGGGGCACCTCATCGGTGAAACCCAGAAAATACAGCGTGAATCCAAACCCCACAACGGGCTGCACAGACAGCAACGCCATCCCCATCTGATCGCGATAAATCGCCAACGCACCAGCCACATCATTCGTGCGCAACGTGATCTGCCCAACCCGCACACCGCCCCCAAGCGGGGCCGCCAAATCGCCAGCATCCACAGGTCGATTTCCCTCAAAATCATGCTGCAATAATTCTATCTGATATCCCGCATGATCGCTCAAATGGCTCACATACCCAATATCCTGAAACTGCTTTGGCTCACTCACCGCAACATTGCGATCCCGTAATTGCGCCACCGCCATATCCACATTTGGCAACGTAATCCCGATCTTCCAATACCGGTCCGCACGGCTTTGCGCGCCCGCCACACCACGGCGCAACACAACGTCACTGTCCCCGCCATCATACCCAACCCGCACAAAATCCTCTCCGCGCGAACGCACGTCCATCCCCAAAATATCGCAATAAAACGTCGCGATCGTTTCGGGTTCTTCCACCCTCAATTCAACAAATGCCAACACAGGTTTCAATGTTCCTAATTACCTAACCTACCGATCCGCCGCGCGTTCCAACGCTGGATATCGAACCACCAACGTCACCCCACGCGCCACAAAAAATATAATCAACGCCGCCCACAACCCGTGATTTCCATATGATTCCAGCAACATCCAAACGCTGACCCAGTAAATCACAAACGACACCAGCATCATATTTCGCATATCTTTGGTCCGCGTCGCGCCAATGAATATCCCGTCGAGCATCCACGATGGCCCGCCCAAAAATGGCGCGAGCACCATCCAGAACAAATACTCCCGTGCCAGCACCCGCACGTCGGGCGCTTTGGTCATCACATCAATCAACCACCCCCCCGCAAAGGCAAAGAACGTCGTCAAAATCACGATCACCACCGCGCCCCAAAAACTGGTCAACAACACACTGCGCCGCAATCGGCCACGATCTTTTGCGCCCAACGCCTGCCCGATCAACGCCTCGGCGGCAAAAGCAAAACCGTCCATTCCATGCGCCGTGATAAACAGAAACTGGATCAAAACCTGATTGGCCGCCAGCGTGGTATCATCAAACGCCGACCCTAAAAACAGGAACGACACAAAACATATTTCCAACAGCACAGACCGGATCATGATGTCGCTGTTCACCATCGCCATCCGCTTCAGGATCACCCGATCAAACACTACCACCCAGTTTTTCCAGTAATCGCCTTTAAACCCATCGCGCACCAGCCACAGCCCCGCACATAGACCTGACACCTCGGCAATCACCGTGGCAATCGCAACGCCTTCAACACCCCAACCCAGCCCCAGAACAAACCACAGATCCAGCACGATATTCACGCCGTTCATCCACAGCTGCAACACCAGCACCGCTTTGGTGCGTTCATGCGCAACCAACCACCCCGTAAGCCCATAAATCGCAATCACCGCAGGGCCGCTCCAAATCCGAATTTGCAGATAATCATAGGCGAGGCTCTCGACCTCGCTGCTCGCAGGGGCCAGTTGAAACACGGCCCAGAATATCGGCACTTGCAGAACAACCATCGCAGCACCTGCAGCCAACCCGATCATCAAACCGCGCACCAACAATGCACAAACCTCGCCGTGGTCGCGCGCCCCGAGCGCCTGCGCCGTCAGCCCAGCCGTCCCCATCCGCAGGAACCCAAAAATCCAGTAGATCGCCGTCAAAATTATCGCGCCAATGCCAACCGCCCCAATCGGCGCGACCAGCCCCATCTGCCCCACAACACCCGTATCAACCGCACCCAAAATCGGCACAGTCGCGTTTGAAATGACGATGGGAACAGCCACGTGCAAAACCCGGCGATGGGTCAGCGCGGCCCTCGGAGATTGCGCAGCGTTATTCATCCACGATCAGTTGCGGCATCAGAAAATGCCCTGTCGCCTGCGCATACAATTTGCTGCGATTGTCCTGCCATGCCTCGACGTGAACAGACGCGTATCGCCGACCAGATCGATTAACCCGCGCGCGCGCATAACAATCGCGCGGCAATCCAGATCGCAAATAATCAACAGTGAAATCAATCGTTTTGGGCAATCGCAAATATCCTGCAGCCTGAATGGCCGCCACATCCGCGCTGCCCTCTTCCAACGCGCCCCAAGCCCGTTGCCACGACAATTCAATCAACGCCGCAATTTCCAGAAAAGACGCGGTCGCGCCGCCGTGGATCGCAGGCAACACTGGATTGCCTATAATTTTGGGATCAAACGCCATCACGGCCGTTAATTCATCGCCGCGCCGATCAAACGACACCCCCATAAACGAAATATACGGAACGCTGTCCACCAACGCCTTTAATGCGCCATCACGGCGTTCTTTTACTACTTGCAAAGGATCTGACCGCTTCATGATACAACCTTTGTAAATGGGGAAAACGTAAACGCACCCGTCGCACTGGCCACAGGGTTTTCGCGATCCCCGTCATGGGCAAAGGCACGCACAAACGCCACCGTTCGCGTCGCACGGTACACTTCGGCCTCCGCGACAATGCGTTCGCCAACCTTGGCGGGGCGCATGTAATCAATCCGCAAATCTATCGTCGCTGTCGGCTTAAAACTGTCAGGATGCAGCGAAACCGCCAGCCCACAACAGGTATCGAGCAACGCCGAAACCGCGCCGCCATGCACCACACCCGTTTCAGGATCACCGACAATCCGCTTGTCATAGGGCATCGACATCACCGCCGACGATACGTTCATCCCGTCCAACTTAATATCGAGCGCGGTACAAAACGGCAGCGCCTTGATAAACTGTGCAGCAATCTTCTCGCGTTGCTGTTGCGTAATCTTAGACATAGAACACCGCACCTTATTTTTTAGCATCAGCCACCCCCAATCAATAGGGATCAATCAACAACAGGCACAACCCCAAACCCGCAATTTCCCAACCCTTTGCAGTTGCCCAAACGGAATGGGGGGCAGGTGATTGTCTTGCTATGCGAAACGCTGTTTCATATTGCAACCCGCCACAGGTTTGCTAAGTTCTCCCCAAACCACCCCTAATAACGGAATGCTCGGAATGCCCGGCGACCGCCTTACACTCAAAGAAATGTGCTCCAAGTTCAACGTCACAACGCGAACTTTGCGCTATTACGAATATATCGAACTGCTGTTTCCCGAAAAGGAAGGCCGCACACGATACTATGGAACCACCGAATTCGCCCGCATGGAACTGATCTTGCGCGGCAAACGCTGGGGATTTTCGCTCGAAGAAATCCGCCAATGGTTGGAAATGTACGACAAAGAAGACCAATCAACCCAGCTGGAAACGCTGCTAGAAATGGCGCAACGACAGCTTGGCGCGCTCGAATCACAGTACGAAGAATTGGGCAAAACCCTGATTGATCTGCGTGAAATGCGCGATCGCACCCTCGATCGCATAAAAAACGTGAAAAAATAGCAAGAAATTTCCCCTGTTTATCAGGGGTTTGTTCGTTACGTCACGTCTCTTTACCTTAACGTCATGGCGTTTTCCGTAAAACGTGTTAAATTGACGTTAACGTAAGCTTCAGTTTGAAAAATCCGTGAAAAGGTATCCCATGACCGAAGATCGCAAAACCATTCGCAATATGTGCGAAGAATTTGACGTAACACCGCGCACCCTGCGCTTTTACGAAGCCAAAGAACTGATCTCGCCCAAACGAGATGGTCAGAAACGCCTGTACGGCAAACGCTCGCAAGCACGTCTAAAACTGATCTTGCAGGGCAAACGCTTTGGCTTTTCGCTCGAAGAAATCCGCCAACTTCTGGATCTGTATTACATCGGCGATCAGCAACACACCCAGTTGACCAAGACTTATGATCTTGCTGTTGAACGGCTTGCAGCCATGAAACAGCAGCGTGCCGAACTTGATACCACCATTGCTGAATTTGAAAAACACCTCAAATGGGGTGCCGATTTCATCACCGAGACCTTCGCACAAGAGGCGGCTGAATAGCCCCCTAACCACACGCCCCAATCCAAGACCCCAAGGAGCATCCCGATGCCAACATACGCCGCCCCAACAAAAGACATGTCCTTTGTTCTGCACGAACTGCTAAACGTCGAAACATCGAGCGTGCCAGGTTACGAGGACCTGTCCCCCGATTTCACATTTGCAATCCTAGAAGAAGCTGGTAGAATCACTGGCGAAGTTTTGGCCCCGCTAAATGTTGTGGGCGACAAAGAAGGCTGCATTTTTGAAAACGGCGTTGTGCGCACCCCTACAGGGTTCAAAGCCGCGTTTGATCAATTCCGCGAAGCAGGCTGGACAGGTATTTCCTCCGAACCAGAATTTGGCGGCCAAGGCATGCCCTACATCATGGGCATGGCAGTTTCCGAAATGGTGTCATCCGCGAACCAAGCGTTTGGCATGTACGGCGGCCTAACAAACGGCGCGTATGCGTCAATTTTGGCCCACGGCACTCAAGCGCAAAAAGAAACCTACCTGCCAAACATGGTGTCTTGTGAATGGACAGGCACGATGAACCTGACCGAACCACACTGCGGCACCGATCTAGGCCTAATGCGCACCAAAGCAGAACCACAAGGCGACGGCTCGTTCAAACTCTCTGGCCAGAAAATCTTTATCTCGGCTGGCGAACACGACATGGCCGACAACATCATCCACTTGGTACTGGCTAAAATCGTCGGCGGCCCTGAAGGCATCAAAGGTGTTTCCCTGTTCATCGTTCCAAAATTCATGGTGAACGAAGACGGCTCGCTGGGCGAACGTAACGGCGTTGCTGTTGGCTCGATCGAGGAAAAAATGGGCATCCACGGCAATTCCACCTGTGTGATGAACTACGACGGCGCAACAGGTTTCCTCTTGGGGGACGAGCACAAAGGCATGCGCGCCATGTTCACGATGATGAACCACGCGCGTCTTGGTGTAGCGATGCAAGGTTTGGCACAGGCCGAAGCCGCCTACCAAAACGCTGTAATCTACGCCAAAGACCGCTTGCAGGGTCGCGCAGTCACAGGCACAGAATTTCCTGACAAACCCGCCGATCCGTTGATCGTACACCCAGATATTCGCCGTTCCCTGATGGATCAAAAATCATTCTGTGAAGGCGCGCGCGCATTTGTTTACTGGGGCGCGATGATGATCGACCAAGCCC
>JASJIO010000037.1:0-13543 GCA_037625035.1 Amylibacter sp. | reverse complement strand
CTGTAAAACCAAAGCGGGCGCGCTAAGTAACGCTAAAACACCGGCTTGCCCAAAACTTACGCCCTGACTTGATAGCCCGCGGATATTCTCGAGACCTTCCAGCACGAATATCAATAAGCATAACACGGCAAATACCCGCAGAAATGCCCCAAAAAACCGTTTTGCAAGATAAAGATAGAGCGTCATGTTCGCGCCCAATTCAGATTAAGTATTCCGCGAACGCCAGATTTCCAAGGCGCTTGACCCATTCGCACCATGAAAAAGACGGCAAAAAAAGCAACCAAAACAGGTAGGTACAAAAGCGGCAGCCCAACTGCACCATCCGCAACGATACCTTGCACCATTCCGCGCCCTGCATTGATCGCAACCATGAAAATCACGCCCAATGCGATGCGCAAAAAGAACCCACTGCGACTGAAACCCGCAGATAGCAAAACAATCGCGCCAAGTGCTGGTACGATAATCGCCAACAACGATTTCACAAACCGATCGTGCAGCTCAAGTTCCTCATCGTTCGCTCTTGATGCCGCTAGATCCCACGAGAACATTTCTTCAGCCCGAATGTAACGTTCGCCTACATCTTTGGCGAACTGGCTAAGGTCGTAGTTCAAACCGTCAAACTGTATTGTGCTAAGCGTCCTTGTTTCAGGGTAAAACTGTTGAATTGATCCTTTTTTAAGAACGAGTTTGGGCGTGTCCTCTGTGCTAATAATATAACCCTCACTTGTGGCATGGGTCACAACAACTGATGGATCGCGGCGGTCATTGATGACCACGTCACGCAACTCTCCATTTGGAAAGGTTTGGCCAAAAAATACAGTCACGCCATCTTCGGGCGAGGAAAATTCACCGGCCACAACGAACTGCGCCAGGAACTCTTTGCTGATCTCATATTGGCGGTCTTGAAATTTGGACAGCGCCAATGGCGTAATGAAATGCGTCAGCGCCATCATCATCCCAAAACACGCAATACCAAATACGAAAAACGGCAGCGTCGTGTTCGCAGGCCCATGCCCGACACCCATAACCACGACCAGCTCAGATTCCGAATACAGCCGATTGGTCAGAAAAATCGCAGTTGCAAAAGCTGCCACAGGAACCACAGTCTCCAAAACCTTAGGCAACAAATAGAATGATAATTCCGCAAAAACCGCACCTGATTGCCCTTTGTTGATCACAATATCAACGATCCGCAACGCTTGATTAAGCCAAAGAATGCCGCCAAAAATCACCATAAAAAACAGAAACGGCCCCACCAATTGGCGCAGAATATATCTGTCGATGTATTTCACGGGTGCCGACCTCAATTTCTCCAAGCATCTTCGGGATAAACCATTTTTAAACAAGCGAACAGACGCAGGTGGTCAATTCGCCATAATAACGCTAAATCAGGGATAAATCACACGTAACAAAAGGGCCTTTCATGACCTCTCCCATCTCCCCAAGCTTTATTGAGACCGATCTTGACCTAATCGACGCATTTGAAGGCAAAATTGTTTGCTTTATGACCCCAGCAGGGGGCCTAGATCCGTTATCACGTCGCGTGAACAAGCTGGCAAAGGGTGCATTGGCTCTCTTCTCCGAATCAACTTTCTTTGAAGAAATGAAAGTAGGCAGCGTTCAAACCATGGATTTTCCTGCCAACATCGCAGCGAAATCCATCGTCGTCATCAAGTTGGGCAAAAAGGCCGACTCTGACGTCGCGCGCAACGCAGGTGCGGCGGCCATGAAATCCATCGGCAAATCCGACGCTATGCTTTTGGCAGGTGCCAGCAAATCAACCGCAGACGTCGCTCAGGGCATGATCCTACGCGCCTATGATTTCAACGATCACAAATCTGGCGAGAAAACCGCCCAAGGCACGCTCACCGTTGTCTGCACAGGCGCGCCCGAAATTGAAACCGCATTCGTTGCAAACCAAGCAGCCAACGAAGGGGTTTTCTTTACCCGTGACCTCGTGAACGAACCCTCAAATGTTCTCACAACAACCAACTTCGCAGAGCGCCTGATTGAGCTCGAAAAACTCGGCATGAAGGTCAAAGTGTTGGAAGAGGCTGACATGGAAAAACTCGGCATGCATTCGCTGCTCGGTGTCGGAATGGGCTCTGAAAGCCCGTCGAAAATGGTCATTATGGAATGGAACGGTGGGGGTGACGAAAAACCATTCGCCTTTGTGGGCAAAGGCGTGGTGTTCGATACGGGCGGCATTTCTATCAAACCCGCCGCTGGCATGGAAGACATGACAATGGATATGGGCGGCGCAGGTGTTGTGGCTGGTGTCATGAAAACCCTCGCGCTTCGCAAAGCCAAAGCAAATGTTGTCGGCCTTGTCGGTATCGTTGAAAACATGCCCGATGGCAAAGCACAGCGTCCTGGCGATGTGGTTACATCCATGAAAGGCGAAACAATCGAGGTGATCAACACCGACGCTGAAGGCCGCCTCGTTCTCGCTGACGTGCTGTGGTATGCGCAGCAAACATATCAACCAACCGGCATGATTGACCTTGCGACGTTAACAGGCGCGATCATCATCGGCTTGGGCCACGAAAATGCAGGCGTATTTTCCAACAACGACGGCCTGTCACGCATCTTCCTTAAGGCCGCCGAGGCTGAAAATGAGGGCGCATGGCGCATGCCACTTTCCCCCGCCTACCACAAACTGATCAAATCTCGCATCGCCGACATCAAAAACACAGGTGGTCGCGCAGCAGGTTCGATTACGGCTGCTGCCTTCCTTGAGGTATTCGTAGAACCAGACATGCCGTGGATCCACCTCGATATCGCGGGCGTTGCCTCCGTGAAATCACCAACACCGCTGTCCCAGGCAGGGGCAACAGGCTGGGGCGTTCGCGCACTTGATCGCCTGATCGCAGACAACTACGAACTGGCAGATGGCTGAGGTTTACTTCTACCACTTGACGTCCTCGCCGTTGGAACAGGCCCTGCCTGATCTGCTGGAAAAAGTGCGCGGCAACAACTGGCGCGCACTTATCCGCAGCTCGGATCAAATAGGGCTATCCAAACTGGATGCTCACCTGTGGCAATACCGCGAAGACGCCTTCATGCCTCATGGTTTGGCAGGGGGCGATCACGATACGGATCAGCCAATTCTGTTAACCACGGGCGTCGACAACACCAACAATTCCGAAATTTTGTTGTTGACGCATCAAGCCAAAACAGACCCGGCCGAGGTCGCGAAATTCACGCGCGTTTGCATCATGTTTGACGGCAATAATTCAGATGAACTCACATCCGCACGCGGCGATTGGAAAACTCTGACAGATGCAGGTATTCCCGCCCAATACTGGGCCCAAGAAAACGGCCGTTGGACGAAAAAGGCAGAAAAAACCGCCTAATTTTAATGTTCTCTAAATACCTAAATTCAACGTCGCAGGATCAAACGATCCCCGCGCATGGAAATCTCGGAAAACTTGCTAAGATAGCTCATTCCCAACAACGATCCGAACATTTCGCCGCCATTAACTGACGCACGAACATCGCGATCGATTATGTCGCCCAAAACCACTTGATCCAAAACGGTAGACGCGGTCGCGACTGTTCCGTTTGCCGTGTTTGCACGACCCAAATAGGCCAGGCTATCCAGATCGATCCCGATGGTTTCTGCATCTGCTTGGCTCAGAACAATTTCCGATGCGCCCGTGTCGACGAAAAACTGAATGTCCTTGCTGTTAACTTCCAGCGTCAAATGAAAATGCCCATCATTGCCGCGAACCACCTCAAACCCATCCGCAATTTCAACCGCGCGTGATGGCAAAAACTGCTGTTGCAACGTGTCCTTAAACCCGTAAGCAATCAAAACGCCTGCAAAGATCAGAACCCAAACAGCGACTTGCATCAATGTTGTGCTCAATTTTTCGCGGTTGCCGTAAAGAAAGCCTGCGCCCAAAAAAACCAGTAAAATCAACATATAAAAGAAATATGCTTTCTCGTCACCGCTCATAGAATGCCCAGCCCAACCACGCCGTCCACTACAAATTGAACAGCCAGCGCCGCCAACAACATCCCCATCAACCGGGTTAGAACAGTGATCCCGACTTTGCCTAACAGCCGTGCAATCAATCCCGAAATCAGGAACAAGCTAAGCACAACAATCAAAACCACAACCAAAGCGCCCATCGTTATCGACAACGCCAGAAACGGGTCTTCGCCTTTGCCGGCCAACAAGATTACCGCAGCAATTGCACCGGGGCCAACAATCAACGGCGTGGTTAGTGGAAACACAGAGGGGTCAGGTTTTTCACCAGAATCTGCCTGACTTTCGCGCCGCTCGCCACGTTTTTCAAACAACATATCGACGGCAATCAGAAACAACAGCAATCCACCCGCAATCTGAAACGCGGGCATTCCAATGCCAATGGTTTCCAATATCGCATGGCCTACAAACGTAAAAATTGCCAGTAAAACCAATGACAAGCCTGTCGCTCGTAATGCAATGCTACGGCTTTCACTTGCTTTTCGATCATTGGTCAGCGCAATAAAAAACGGCACCAACCCAATCGGGTCAATGACCAGAAAAAGCGTTACAAAGGCTGTGAAAAATAAATCCCAAGTCATTACGCTTTTGCGACCTCCAGCTCCTCTGCGGCAGTTACCCACATTGCTTCTGCACGTTTCAATCCATCGGTGATTTCACGTGCTTTTCCTTGTAATACCCGCAACTTATCGCGGTTGACGGGTTCATACAGATCAGGATCGATCAAGCGTTTTTCGATCTTACCTTTCAACTCTTCCAGCTTTGCAACACGGGCTTCGCATTTCACGACTTCCGCTTGCAACGGTGCAACGGCTTTGCGTTGTACAGCCGCTGGCTTGCGCTTTTCCTTAGGCTTTTTCTTACCTTCAGATGCCGCAAGGCCGCCGCCGCCACGTTCAGATAACAACAACTTTTGATACGCGTCCAAATCATCGTTATACGGTTTCACGCCACCGTCTTTAACCAACCAAAGCCGATCCGCGACCATGCCCACCAAATGGGGGTCGTGGCTCACCAAAATCACGGCCCCATCATAGGCCATCAACGCGCGAACAAGTGCCTCGCGGCTTTCAATATCAAGGTGGTTTGTTGGCTCATCCAAAATCACCAAATGCGGTGCTTCCAATGTCGCGAGCAACATCGATAAACGTGCTTTTTGCCCGCCAGACAGGCTCCCGACCAGCGTATCTGCCTGTTCAGGGCCGATACCACCTTGCGCTAAGCGCGACCGCAATTGCGATGGCACCAGCTTTGGACGTTCCCGTGCCAAATGCTGCAATGGCGTTTCATCAAGATGCAATTCATCCACCTGATGCTGCGCAAAATACCCGATCCGCAGCTTAGATGATGCCACAACCTCACCAGCTTGTGGTTTCAAACGGTCAGCAAACAATTTGGACAGCGTTGATTTACCCTGACCGTTTGCACCCAGCAGGGCGATCCGATCATCTTGGTCAATCCGCAGGTTCAAATTGCGCAGGATCGTTGTGTCACCATATCCAACATCAACGCCGTCCAACTTTACAATTGGGGGCGACAGTTGTTCAGGGTTTGGAAAGTTAAAATTCGCGACATTATTCTCGGTGGCCGCCGCAATTGGCTCCATCCGTTCCAACATTTTCAAACGCGATTGCGCCTGTTTCGCTTTGGATGCCTTGGCACGGAACCGATCTACAAACGCCTGCATGTGCGCACGTTCTGCCGTTTGTTTCTTCGCTGCCGCCGCTTGTTCGGCCAACTTCGCCCGACGCACAGCATCAAACGTGTCGTAATTCCCGGTGTACAGCGTCAGCTTTTTGTCTTGTAAATGCAGGATCGCGTTCACGGAGCGGTTCAACAGCTGTCTGTCGTGTGAAATCACCAAAACCGTATGTGGATATTTCGCCAAATACCCTTCCAGCCACAACGTTCCCTCCAGATCAAGGTAGTTTGTTGGCTCATCGAGCAGCAAAACATCAGGTTCCGAAAACAGCACCGCCGCTAGGGCAACGCGCATCCGCCAACCACCTGAATAATCCGCACAGGCCCGCGCTTGTGCTTCTTTGTTAAAACCCAGCCCGTGCAAAATCGCCGCAGCCCGTGCTTCGGCGGAATATGCACCGATATCACCCAGTCGTGCATGAATATCGGCAATCCGACCCGCATCCGTTGCGGTCTCAGATTCGCTCAGCAGTGCCGCACGTTCGGTATCCGCCGCCAAAACCGTCTCCAGCAGGCTGTCATCAGATGCTGGCGCTTCTTGCGCCACGCCGCCAATCTTGGCACCACGGGGCACTTCTACAGTACCCCCATCCATTGCTAAAACCCCGTTAATCATATGAAATAAAGTGGTTTTTCCGGTTCCGTTACGCCCAACAAAACCAACTTTGTGGCCTGTGGGAATGGTCGCGGACGCCTCGTTAAATAACTGGCGTCCGGAAATCGAGTAAGAGATATCTGTCAGTTTAAGCATGCCACGCAATGCCCCAGCGCACGGGCACTGTCAACCTGTGGCAGATGGCCGCTTTCCAAGCCAGAACTTCCGTGTTATTCGCCCGCAAACTACCAACCCAAAGGACCAATCAAATGGCTATTGAGCGCACATTTTCTATCGTCAAACCAGACGCCACAAAACGCAACCTAACAGGCGCAATCTGCGCAATGCTAGAAGCGGGCGGCCTGCGCATCGTTGCACAAAAACGCATCCAGCTGACACTCGCACAGGCGCAAGCATTCTATGCTGTGCACGCAGAACGTCCATTTTACGGCGAATTGTGCGACTTCATGGTATCCGAGCCGATCGTTGTTCAGGTTCTTGAAGGCGAAAATGCAATCCTTCGTAACCGCGAAATCATGGGCGCAACAAACCCAGCCGACGCTGATGCAGGCACAATCCGTAAAGAGCACGCTTTGTCTTTGGGCGAAAACTCCATCCACGGTTCAGACGCACCAGAAACAGCTGCCGAAGAAATCGCGTATTTCTTCTCAGGTTTAGAGTTGGTCGGTTAACGACCAACTGGCGGCAAGACTTTGGAACAAAGTCTGAGAGCCTAGAACTCGTAGGTTAAGCCAACCTATTCAAATACCGAAAAGGGGCCTTCGTGGCCCCTTTTTTATCGTGCCCAATCAAACTCAGATCAATTTTTCGCCCAAACAGGCGTTCAGCATTCTTATAGGAGATGTTTTCAGCCTGTTCACGCGGCAATAACGACAGCTATTCGCGGTTCAGATCCATAATCGCGTCGTACAAATCCCATTGCGAGTTAACCCACGTATCAGACCCGATCATCAATCGGTCATGATGTTTGCGGATCACCCGCGCCCACCCTTTATCTAGCGTATTTCCCTGCAAGATGTCATTCTCGCGAAACGACGTGTCGGCGAATAACGTCGGGTATTTGTCAAACATCTTCATGGCCACATCAGCGGGTTCTGACATCCCGACATGCGCCCAAATCACGGTCAAATCAGGCTCCAAACGATACAATAAATCAACGGGCTCAGCCCCGGAATGCACATGAATTGGAATATTCCGCTTTTTGGCCATCTGCGTGACGGCCCGCAGCAACGGATCATCATCGGGGGCAATGCTGCGAATGTGAAATTCCCCAAGCCCTTCGTGGGGATAGGCAGCAAGACGTTCCTCCAGATACGCCTCCATCCCTGCACCTTTTGCCCAATCACTGGATCCCGCACCATCGGGGTAGGGGCGCAACTCTGGAACAATCCGCCCCTTGGCATATTTCCACAGCTTGATCGTCCCCGCATCAGGGGTCGAGGATACCAACCCCATCGCAACGCCATTTCGGTCCATCATTTTGATGATCGTTTTGGGCGGATACACCTTCCAGGCGGGTTCTTTGTAATGAATATGCGCATCGAAAATCGGCATTGTAAGGGCTTCTTCCCCGATTGGCGTTTCGGCCAATGCAGGCGCCGCGATTATCGCCGCGATAAGTCCAAATTTACGCAACTGATCCGCAGTTGAAATCCCAGCGCGGGCGTAAAATTCATCTGAAGCAGGCCCATGGTTTCGAATGCTAGACGGTTTTTGGTTCATAAAGTCTTTAGGAAGGCTTTCAAAACGGCGGGATACAATTTATGTTCTTCAACCAAAACCCGCGCTGCCAAATCATCTGCGGTATCACCGTCCAGAATAGGGACGCGCACTTGCCCCAAAATCGGCCCATCATCCAATTCAGCAGTCACCAAATGCACAGAAACACCACCTTCGGAATCCCCAGCCTCCAACGCGCGTTGATGCGTGTCCAACCCCTTGTATTTCGGCAGTAAGGAGGGATGAATATTCAGCATCTTACGGCCCCACTTCCCCGTAAATCCCGCTGTTAGGACACGCATGAAGCCTGCCAAACATATCACATCTACAATATGTTCTTGTAGTACTTGGTCTATTTTTGTTTCAAAACTAGCACGATCCGAATAATCACGGTGATTAGCCACCGCCGTCGTAATCCCACGCTTGCGGGCTTTTTCCAGCCCACCAGCATCCGCCGAATTTGCTAAGACCAATACAGGTTCTGCATCAATCTCGCCAGCCTGCATGGCATCCACCAAGGACACCATATTCGATCCGCCACCCGATATGAAAATGGCGACCCGCTTCATTACAGCGTGCCTGAATAAACGACCCCGTCGCCCTGAACCACATTACCAATGCGCATGGCCTCAACGCCTTCAGAAATTAGCGCGGCGATAACATCATCCGCTTGATCGGCACTCGCAATTGCGATCATGCCAAGGCCACAGTTGAACGTTTTCAACGCCTCTGCTTGTTCCAAACCCGCGCCATTGATCAGCCAGTCAAACACGGGCAACCGTGTCCAAGCGTCCAGATCAATTTTCGCACCCAGCCCATTAGGCAACGCACGGGGCAAGTTTTCTGTCAAACCACCACCGGTGATATGTGCCAATCCGTGCAAACCACCTGTTTCCAGCGCGGCCACTGCAGCGCGCACATAAATTCGTGTCGGCTCCAACAATGCTTCGCCCAAGGTTCCATCGCCAAACGGGCAGGGCGCATCCCACGCCAAACCAGATCGCTCCACGATTTTGCGTACCAAGGAATAGCCGTTTGAATGCACACCGCTCGATGGCATCCCGATCAAAACATCGCCGTCCGACACACCCGCAGGCAACATTGCACCGCGTTCCATCGCGCCAACAGAAAAACCAGCCAGATCAAAATCATCCGCTTCGTACATGCCTGGCATTTCAGCAGTTTCACCACCTACAAGCGCAGTATTTGCCTGACGGCAGCCCTCTGCGATGCCTTCAATCACCTGCGCAGCGCTGTCCATATCCAGCTTGCCCGTCGCAAAATAATCGAGAAAAAACATAGGCATAGCGCCCTGACAGATTAGATCGTTCACACACATTGCCACTAGATCAATGCCAACCGTGTTCACATGCCCTGTATCAATCGCGATCCGCAGCTTGGTACCCACACCGTCCGTCGCCGAAACCAGAATAGGGTCGTTAAACCCTGCCGCTTTTAGATCGAACATCGCGCCAAAACCACCAAGCCCGTCCATCACACCGGCACGTTTCGTGGTTGCGGCTGCGGGTTTAATCCGATCAACCAGCGCGTTACCCGCATCAATGTCTACGCCTGCATCGGCATAGGTCAGGCTGTTCTTACGATCACTCATGGGGGCCTCCAGAATCTGTTGCCTTCCATTACCCTATTGCGCTTATGAATTGCCAGCCTAGAGTGCCAGAATGACTACAGATCGCCCACTTCTCGGCATTGCTTTCATGATTGGTTTTTGCTTCCTCGCTCCGATGGGTGACGCAATTGCCAAACTGCTCGGCGATACCATCCCCTTGATCCAATTGCTTTTTGTGCGTTTCATTGCGCAAATGCTGCTGCTGTGGCCAATCATCTGGTTCACTCGATTGCCTGTTAAAATGCCGCGCCGCCTGTTCTGGCTCATGGTGTTGCGCACACTGCTGCATATCGTCGGAATCGGTGCGATGTTCACGTCCCTGCGCTACCTTCCACTGGCCGATGCCGTCGCTATCGCTTTTGTGATGCCGTTCATCATGCTCCTTTTGGGTAAATATTTCTTATCCGAAGAAGTCGGCATTCACCGCCTCGGCGCCTGTGTTGTTGGCTTTATCGGCACGCTCCTCGTTATCCAACCCAGCTTCGCGGATGTGGGCGCGCCCGCACTCCTCCCCCTTGTTGTCGCTGTGGTTTTCGCGCTGTTCATGTTGGTCACGCGCAAAGTCGCCAAAGAAGTCGACGCCATGAACCTACAAGCACAATCAGGCATTATCGCCACTGTCCTTCTCGGAATAATCTTAATCGCGTCACGCGGTTCAGAAATAGAGTCCCTGCAAATCGTCGCCCCGACTCAAGCAGAATGGCTCTGGCTTATCGCGATTGGCACCTTTGGGACGGTCGCACACCTGTTTATTACATGGTCATTGCGCTACGCCCCATCCGCCACGCTCGCCCCGATGCAATACCTAGAAATTCCGGTGGCCACTGTCATCGGCTTCATCATGTTTCGCGATTTCCCAAACGGCCTTGCAGCCATCGGAATCGCGATCACAATTGGGGCAGGGCTGTACATTATCTATCGCGAACAACGCCTTTCTCGCCAAACCGCTTGACGCCTAACCGCACCGATTGTATCGCTGCGGTATTGATCTGGGGGCCTGTAGCTCAGTTGGTTAGAGCAGAGCGCTCATAACGCTTTGGTCGTAGGTTCGAGTCCTACCGGGCCTACCACCCACGCTTTTTCGCTAGAAAATGCGTGATTCCCAGCTCCCACAATTTCCAAGCGGCAGGTGAATTTGGCAAAGCCAAACTCACCGAAAGCGCACCCTCAAAACCCCCTAAGCGTCCAACTCCACCCAAATCGGCACATGATCGCTCGGTTTTTCACGTCCACGGGTTTCGCGATCAATCTGACAATCCAGTAATAAATCTGCGCATTGGGGCGTTAGCAAAAAGTGATCAATCCGAATGCCGTTGTTTTTATTCCAAGCACCCGCCTGATAATCCCAAAACGTATAGTTCATCGGCGCTTGATTTCGCATCCGAAACGCCTCGGTAAAGCCGAGGTTCTTCACCCGTTCAAACGCGCGACGACTTTCAGGTAAAAACAGTGCATCGTCAAGCCAAGGCTTGGTGTCCCAACTATCTTCGGCCTGCGGGATCACGTTGTAATCGCCCGCCATCAACGCGGGTTCCTCGGATGCCATCAATGCGGCTGCACGGGCATGCAATCGTTCCATCCATGCCAATTTGTAATCATACTTTGGCCCCGGAACAGGGTTGCCGTTTGGCAGGTACAACCCGCACACCCGCACTGCAGTTTTATCGCCAATCACGGTCGCTTCGATCCAGCGCGCCTGTTCGTCTTCATCGTCCCCTGGTAATCCGCGCGTCACATCTTCAATGGGCAATTTTGACAATATAGCCACGCCATTAAATGATTTTTGCCCATGTGTTTCAACGCGGTATCCTAAATTCTCAATCGGCTCACGTGGAAAATTTTCATCCACAGATTTGATTTCTTGCAACAACGCCACATCTGGCTTGGTCTCTTCCAACCACTGCAAAAGGGCGGGCAAACGGGCTTTGATCCCGTTGATATTAAACGATGCGATTTTCATGTGGCAGGCTTTCGTTCGAGTTTGCACGGACCCTAAAGCTCGCCCAGAAAACCTGCAAGGGTTCACATGCTAAAGCTGGTGCCACATCCACACGAACTCGTCGCGTTCGGGTTCTCGATCACAAACCGTGCGCCGATCAATTCTTGTGAAAAATCGATCACTGCATTGGTCAAAAATGGCAGGGAAACACTGTCGACAAGCACCTTTTGTCCATCTTTTTCCAGCACCATATCATCCTTGGCAACACTGTCTTCCAGCTTAATCTCGTATTGAAATCCGGAACAGCCGCCGCCTTCAACCGCCACGCGCAAACACTGCGCACCGTCAGCTGCGCCATTGATTTCGGCCAGCCGTTCAAACGCGCGGTCAGTGACCTTTGGGGGTAGGGCTAAGTCCATCTGTTAACACTCGATCTATTCGTGTAAGGTTTCCCTAAACATAGGCTGCGATAAACGCGGCATCAAGGCACAAGGCAATAGATGTATGTTAGCAAATTACGCAAGTGATCCGGCACACAGCCGTGGAAGGTTGGTGGATGAGTGCCATTCGGCCCACCGATCCGCCTTTCAGCGCGACCGCGATCGCATCATTCATTCCACCTCATTTCGCCGTCTAAAACACAAAACCCAAGTGTTCGTGGAACATGAAGCAGATCATTTCCGCACCCGCCTAACCCATTCAATCGAGGTAGGGCAAGTGGCCCGCACTATCGCAGGCGTCCTCAACCTCAACGTTGAACTAACCGAGGCCGTCGCACTTGCGCATGATCTGGGCCACACACCGTTTGGTCACGCAGGCGAAGACGCCCTCGATGAATGTATGGCACCCTTTGGCGGGTTCGATCACAACGCCCAAGCCATTAAAATCGTTACAAATTTAGAACGTCACTATGCGGATTTCGATGGCCTTAACCTCACTTGGGAATGCCTGGAAGGCATTGCAAAACACAACGGCCCTGTCACAGGTGAAATCCCCTTCGCGCTCGCTGAATACAACGCCAAACACGATCTTGAATTACACACGCACGCCAGCGCCGAAGCCCAAGTCGCAGCCCTTTCCGATGATATCGCCTACAACAATCACGATCTCGACGATGGCTTGCGCGCGGGATTGTTCAAAATTGACGATATACTCCACCTGCCGCTTGTCGGCACCGCATTCGCTGTTGTGGACAAAAAGTACCCAAACCTAGACCAAAACCGCCGTCGCCACGAAGCATTGCGCCGCGTCTTTGGCACGATGGTCGAGGACGTTTTAACGGAATCGCGCATCTGGTTCGATAAATCAGGCGCACAATCGGCCGCTGACATCCGCAGCCTCGGCCACCCCGTCATCGCCTTCTCCGACGAGTTGCTTTTAGGCCTCAATGCAATTCGCGAATTTCTGTACGCCAATATGTATCGACACCCCCAAGTCCTTGAAGTGCGTGAAGAAATGACCGATATCCTGCGGAACCTATTCCACCGTTTCATGGATAATCCAGACCTTTTGCCCGAAGGTTGGGATACCACAAACGACGATTTCGCCCGCGCGCGATTGGTGGCCGATTACGTATCGGGCATGACGGACCGCTATTCGTTGAAATTGTTTAACGGGGGCGACAAATAGGCCCCAGTTATTGACATTTTAACTTTGTTACGATGACAATTACGCACCAGAAAGGAGACACCATGAGTTTAAAAACATACAAAACGCTCGCGTACAGCGGCAATGTTCTTGCGGCTTTAACGCTTTGTGTCTTCATCGTTGGGGCTCTCGTCAATTTTTTCACATGAATACTTGGTGTACCCTTTGGTCTGTGTGGCAAAGAACATGCCCCAACTGTCACACCAAGGTGTAAGTTCCCCAAAATTGCTTGAAAAGACGCGATCAGCCGCGCGCTTGGAACTGGGCTGAAAACACCATACCCAAGTGTTGAAAACG
>JASJIO010000036.1:0-3947 GCA_037625035.1 Amylibacter sp. | reverse complement strand
ATCGGCAATCCACCGCGCTTGTTGGTCTTGCATACGCGCCAATAGGCCCACACGATCATCACCCGGTTTCACTTCATAGTTGTCTGGACCCAATGTCCCCTCGGCCGGAACCTCAGCCACTTCGCCTTTCAAGACGTCCATGCTTTTGAGGCTGTTTACAACCTGCCAGCTGGTCACGCCCTCAGCCAATGCCACGCGGAAACGTGTGTCGGCTTTGTCTTTGACAGTTACATATGCGCTTGGGGTTTCATCCGTTGCAGGGTTGAACTGTACTTTTTCAACGTAACGACCCGTTGCGGGATCAAGCTCGCGCACTTGCACGCCCATACTGTTGATCCCGATACGGTACACAATTTCGGTGCTATCAGAACAAACTTCTGCATCATCATTAGTGCAGGCTAATTGATTTTCTTGCGTGACCCCACAAGTCAGTCCACGGTTCTTGGCTTCAATCCCAAACTTATTTGCTTTGTCTCGCCATTCCACCCCCCAGATTGACGCTTTGAATCGTTTGCAAAGTTGTTCATCTGTGCAGTCATCCAAGCTGATGATGGAGCAAGTTCTATCTCTTGCTATCATTGAACCTGCAGAATTTGTTTTATTTATTAATTTTTGAGACGTTTCTAAAGCTGATTTAGGCGGATTGACTTCATGCTCAGCATCTTCAATTTTACAAAAATTCTTTATGTACCCGTCGGCAATAGGTGCCAAAGAATGGTCTCTACAGCTTTCAAAATAAGCTTCATAAGCGAAACATGCCTTCGCCTCTGCAGCGGCACTGTAGAGCGCGTCACAGCGCGAAGGTACTTGTGCTACCGTAGGCACAGGAGTTGCCGTTGCAATCTGCGAAGCAACAACGTCCTGTGGCACTAAATACACCAAGTCTTCCGGTGGTTGGATACTGTACATCGGCTTTTGAAGCCCACCAGTTTTGTCTTTAACCACTTTGGTCACACGTTGAAACAACGCCCCGACCTCAAGGTTTGGCTCCCCCAGAAGTTCCAACAGGGCTTCGGTATAAGGGCTATTTTGGCCTTCGCCGTCGGCAGCCGTATATCCAGCTTGTGCGGCGAAGCTGACCAATGTGCCCGCCTCCCCATCAAGCGTAATGGGCGCAAGCCCACGCGACAACGCCCGCGTCCCATTTTTACGTACCATTTTATTGGAAAATGGATTGTCACGGCAGGCGTCGAGCATCACCAAACCCAATTTTCCAGCGTTGCGCACCGCCGTCAGAATGTTGTCCAAGGAGATCGCCTCAAACTCCGCAGTCGCCTCGCTGTTCATCTCAGCATCGATCGGGATAAGGTAGTTGCGCCCACCCATTTCGATCCCATGACCCGCATAAAACACAACTGCAAGATCAGAGTTTAAAGCTTCTTCTGCAAAACCACCAAGGGCAACCCGGAAGGCTTGACCACCTAGATTTTCATGCAAGAATACCTCAAACCCCAATCCGCTCAACTTCGTACCAATCGCGCGGGCATCGTTTTGCGGATTGGAAAGCTGGCTCGCGTGAGCGTAATTCGAATTTCCAATGACCAATGCCACCCGACGTTCGGCCATGGCTGTCGAGGCAAAGGTTAGAGCAAATAAAATGATCAAGACGCGCAACGTATTTTAGTCCTTCTTGGTGAACAGGCCAACAAGACCTGTTTGGCAATTTCCCCGACGCAATGTCTCGAAAAAACGGATGTCTGTTGGAGCTGTCTGCCCATTGAGTGTGCCCAACATGGCTTGCAAGTCAAGCGGTGGACGGCTGCAAAACACTGCAACCAACTGATCGGCACCCAACGGCGGGCTAACGCGGAACTGTACCGGAAAACCACTGTCACCGACAGCTTTGTTGTCTTGTTCGCGCAAGGGATAAAGATACTGGATGTCACCGTTTGACGCGATATTGAAAAGGGTCAAAAAGGTCATCTTTGTGTTAGGCGGGAAGAAGGTAAACCCAACACGCGCACCAACATCGTGAACCGCGCTGTCTTGTGACGAACGGATCCCAATTGATGGCACCCCATCCCGTTTTGAACCCCGAACAAAGTCAAGCGCCAGGCCACGTGCAATCAACCGCCCTGCCCCGCCAGTGATCGTCGTGATAGTATCGCCAGTGTGGTTCAGAACCTCCCATTGCCCCCCTTGATCTGCAAAGGTAAGAAGCGCGTTTGTTTTGACTTCGGTATAACTGGCCCCCTGCATTCCAGGTGGAACTGCGCCAATAAAACGAACCGGTAGGCCTTTGATCACGGAGGGTTCAGGCGCGCTTGGAGGTTTGGGTTTTGCCGCAAGAATAAACGCTTCTTTGCTGTCACCGCGTGGCAATATCCGTGGTTGTTGGGTTTGGTTCATATGCGTGAAAACGCGATCCTCCAAGAAGTTCGACAATTCACTGCGTGTCACGCTCCCGTTTTTATCTAGGTCAGCGGCACCGTCTAAGGCCTTTGCAAAAAACCACGACAACGCTCCATGCGCTCTGTCGCCAAAACGTGTTTCGGTGACCAACCGATCCTCAGACGCAGTGGCCAGAATTTGTGTTACGTTAGGTAATTCGTCCGCTTCGTCATCGCCAATTTCCGCCTTTAACTCTCCCAAGATCGGATCAAGTGGGATATCCCAAACGCCGCCGCTGCGGGTCAGTCCCATACGTGCGATATTGACGTTGCGCGTCAGCCCAGCAGAGTGGCAGCTGTCCATTACCCAGATGATGTTATATGCGGCTTCCTTGGACAAAAGTTCGCGGAGCTGATCGTCTGAAAGCCGCCCAATGCGCGGGTTCTTTGGGTCGAACTCATGAAACATGATCGTTTCATCCAAGCCATCAGTCTTTTCATCAAATGGTTCGGATACTTCCTTTTCCTGACCGCCGTGGCCTGAGAAGCTAACGATAATTGTATCGCCGGATTTGGCATCTCGTGTCATTTCTTTCCAGCCGGCCAAGAAACTTTCGACAGTGGCACCACTGTCGATCAGAATACGGCTGTCGGGCAAATCGATGCCGGCGCGGCGCATGGACGACGCAATTAAGGTGGCGTCATTCACGGCCCCCTCCAGGTCCGATAGTTCGCCGACTGGGACTGGAAATGCCTCAAAATGTTCGTAGTCATCGACGCCCACGACCATACCGAACTGGGCACCCCACGAGGGGCACGCCAGAAGGCAAGAAGTCGCCGCGGCCGCTAAAAAATGCTTAACCCTAGTCATGCAGAACAAGCTCAACGCGGCGCGCGATGGCACGGCGTTCTTCGTCGGAATAGATGGATTGGTCAACATATTGGGGCGGCTGGCTTTCGCCTTTTCCATCCACATAAATTTGTGCATGAACGCCTTGGCCAATTAGAAAATGCCTGACAGTTTCTGCACGTTGCAAGGATAAGCGTAAATTGAACGCGTCAGAGCCAACTTCATCTGTATGACCGACCACACTGAGCCGCTGAACCTTGTTGGAAAGAAGGAAGTTGGCGACGGTTTGCGCCTCACGAACTCCTGCATAATCAAAATCAGCCGAACCAAATGCGAATTTTATTGGCAAATAGACGGCTTTTACTGAGGTCGCTACAGCATCGGCAACGGCGTAAACTTCCTTGCCAGCCCCCACATATGGGTCATCAACAGCAGGCACTTCCGCATATGTCGCGTCCACTTTCGGCGCGACATAGGTTTCGGTGGTCGCGTTCAGGGCGGGTTCAGTACCTACCGCTTCGATTTGAATGCCACGCATAACAGATTTCAAAACCCCAGATGCTGCACCACCACGGGTAATGGTTGACGACAGGCTGCCCGACAGCATTATATTCTCTTGAGCCAATCGGGCGATCCGTTCTGCAGCAGGAACCAAGCGCACATCAGAGGCGGTTAAAGCGGGATCCGTAATTGTATCAAGGGCCGCACTGTACATTTGCGCGGCCTCTTCACGCTGACCCCGTTTGGCAGCGATATCACCACGCACG